>NZ_VOYO01000005.1:0-171050 GCF_013420255.1 Acinetobacter sp. YH01021 | reverse complement strand
GTTGCCATGTCACTGAATACTCGTCCTAGAAAAGCGTTAGATTGGCTTACACCATTAGAGAAATTTGCTCAGCTTGTTGATTATCATAAGACTTTTCAAACTGTCGCACCTCATGTTTGAATTCGCCCCTATTTATTTCAAATGAATGATTCGATCTGGGATTTTCTTAAACCGATCTTTGTCAATCGCGACCAGATCAAGGTTGGTTTTGGCCTGAAAAATGATGCGCACCTGTTCCGTAAAAAAGGAATTGAACTGAATAGTGTGATTGAACTGTCTAAATGTTTTAAAGCTTTTGGTTTAAACAATCCGGTCGGATTAAAAAATGCCATGGCGTTATTGTTTCAGTTGAATTTTCCTAAATCCAAACGGATTAGTACCTCGAACTGGGCCAGCAAGAAGCTAAGCCCGGCACAAATTGATTATGCAGCCGCAGATGCCTACGCGCCCGTGCTGGTATTTGAAGAATTACTACGTCGGGATTTATTACCCAGAGAGATTCCCAATACTTCATTAAAATTAAGAATCCGTCCTTCATCGACGGCTTAAGTGCTTGCATGGCCTGCTGGTACTGGCAACTTGATGTACGCATGAAAGCTGTGATGAGCGCGTTGATGAGAGAGCTGTGACTTTAACAGGTCTTACAGCTTCGGTTATCGACCAGCTCAGTACACAATCCGTTATGGAAAATCTGATCTCCATTCAAGAGACGGATCATTAAAATCATTAAAACGAGCAAAATAAATTACCTCACTGCTACCTATCTATGGACAGGTTTTCTTTATTCATACCGTTTAAGAGTTAGAAATTTCGACTTTATTTGCTAAGATGAATACACTCAAATTCATTCTAAAGATTAAGCAAGGAGCGAAAGCATGCTGATCATCCCTGCAATTGACCTGAAAGATGGCAAATGTGTCCGTTTAAAGCAAGGTCGTATGGAAGACGATACCGTATTTTCAGACGATCCGGTCGCAACAGCACAGCATTGGGTAAATGAAGGCGCTCGCCGCTTACATTTAGTAGATTTAAACGGTGCTTTCGCAGGTACACCAATCCATAAGCCAGTGGTTGAAGCCATTGTCCGATCTCAACCTGATTTGCCGATCCAGATTGGTGGTGGTATCCGTTCTCTGGAAACCATTGAGCATTATCTGCAAGCTGGTGTTTCTTTTGTGATTATTGGCACCAAAGCAGTTCAGAATCCTGAATTTGTTGAAGAGGCATGTCAAAAATTTGCTGGTCACATTATTGTTGGGATTGATGCCATGAATGGCATGGTAGCAACAGATGGCTGGGCCAATGTGACTGATGTCAAGGCTACTGACCTGGCGAAACGTTTTGCCGATGCTGGCGTGTCAAGCATTGTCTACACGGATATCGCGCGTGATGGCATGATGCAGGGTGTGAATATTGAGCAAACCGTGAATCTGGCGCAATACTCAGGTTTGCCTGTGATTGCATCTGGTGGTGTAACCAACCTGGATGACGTACGTAACCTGAAAGACCAACCAGGTATTTTAGGCGCAATTACCGGTCGTGCGATTTACGAAGGTACATTAAGCTTGCGTGAAGCACAGTTGTTGCTAGATGAGCAACAGGCGCTATAATTAAGCTTGCTGTAAAAGAGGTCTTCGGACCTCTTTTTTATTTTTTAATTTTCTGATCTCCTGGCATGTCTACACTTATTTCCAAAAATCACTCCGGCTGGATGGTGAAAGCGCCGCAACTCGCCCTGATCCTGATCACCATTATCTGGGGCGGCAGCTTTATTACCGTGCAATACGGGCTGAACTTTAGCAGTCCGATTATATTTGTCGGCCTGCGTTTTGCTGCGGCAGCGCTTGCCGTCACCCTGATTTCACTGAAGTCGCTAAAAGGCATGAACCTGAAAGAGGTGTTCGCTGGCGTGGTGATTGGCATCATGATCGCCATTGGCTACGGCACCCAAACTGTGGGCTTGCAGACCATCAGCAGCAGTGAGTCGGCCTTTTTAACCGCCTTGTATGTTCCGCTGGTTCCGATCCTGCTCTGGCTGCTATTTCGCAAAAAACCACATGTTATGACCTGGATCGGAGCGCTGTTTGCCTTTATCGGTCTGGTGTTTTTGACAGGAAATGGCTTTGCTGCGATTCAGCTCAGTTTCGGACAAACCCTGACTTTGCTTGGTTCGATTGCGATCGCACTGGAGATTATTTTTATCAGCTATTTCGCCGAGCAGGTCAATGTCCGCCGAGTCACGGTGCTGCAACTGATTTTTGCATCCCTGTTCTGCTTCATGATCGCACCTGTTTTAGGTGAATCTCAGTTACCTGGATTTCACTGGCATCTGGCAGGAATTTTAGTCGGTTTAGGCATTGCCAGTGCCTTGATCCAACTGGTGATGAACTGGGCTCAGCGCATGGTGGATCCTTCACAAGCAGCGATTATCTATGCAGGTGAACCGGTATGGGCCGCCCTGTTTGGCCGTCTGGCCGGAGAACGTTTACCGTCACTGGCTTTATTAGGCGGATTGATGGTGGTACTTGGCGTAATTACCAGTGAATGGAAACCAAAGTTTTTAAGAAAAGATCCAACAGAACAATTAAAACAAGATCTTTCTTAATTCTGCTAAATCCCCCCCTTAAAAAAAGGGGGATTTTTTCTCTGGGGAAATACGGCTAAAATTATTTGCTATACATCGGTCTATTGTCATTTAAGCGCATGATGCCGCGAATCGCCCGATACACAATCCAGATCCAGGCCAAAACCACCACCACTAAACAGAAAGCGGATGCACCAAATGCGACCCCTGCAAACAGGTCAGGATCTTCGCCGGTAAAGAACAAAAAGAAAAATGGAATAAAGGCGACGATATTCCAGAACAGATACCACCAGAAACTGCGGATCTGCCAGGTAAAATGGCTTTCAAAGATGGAACCGCGCACATCGCGCCGTTTCACATAGTTAATGATCAACGCCACGACAGCCAGCAGGCCAGCACTAAAAATGGCCACAATATATAAAATGTACAGTGCAAAAGTCAGTGTGCGGTTTGAGTCTTTATCAATGGAATAATTCACGTCCCCTCCTGGTACTTCCCCTAGATATTTAAACTATTCAACGGGGAAATCAGCCATATAATCAAAATGATGTTAAAGGCTATGGTACAAAAATATATCTGCCGGAAAGGTTGTTTTTGTGTTTTATGCCGTAATTTCTGCTGTGCCAGCCAGGCTGCCGGCCAGCCGCCTAAGAAAGCCACCACATGCAGAGTGTTTTCCGGAATACGGCGATTACCCAGCTGTGCCGCTTCCTTATCTTGCGCATAGAGCCAGTAGCTGAGCGCATTCATCAGGCTGACCAGCAACAACACCAGTCCACTCAGTAAACTACCCAAGGTCAAAGCCACCAGAAAAAGAATATAGAGCACACAGGCAATCTGCATCGGCTGTAATTTCTGTGTCTGCTGTGGCTTGGACGGTTTGAATTTTGCTTGCAGGCTTTTGGCTTGTACTGCTTTCAAGTACATCACTTGTTGCGCACGATAACGGCCGCGTTCATCCAGAATCACCAGATAATCCAGCGCACAGCCCACGATTGGACGTGGGCCAGGCTTGGCAAAGTCCTTGATATGCAGAAATACGCGATCTTTGGCCGGATCACTAGGCTGGATAAAACCATAACCCTGATCATCAAACCATTCCACCAAACGTCCCTGATCGCGCATATCCCCTATCCTTTTTAATCTGTTTGTTTAAGCGGTGACGAATTTTAAGCGTTCAATCAGCATATTACGCATTTCGTCCGGATTTTTTTGCAAAATATCTTCGCCGGTCCGGCCTAATGCTGCATTACGCTGAGCCACCTGCAGGCGCATCATCCAGAAGCGTCCTGCCGCCATAGCCAGATACAACTCCAGACAGGCGCGTTCATCACTGGTTAAAGGACGAATTGTTTCATAGGCATTTAAAAAGCTAATCGCTTTTTCTTCGTTCAAGACCACGTCAGGATATTCGGTACAGAAATCATTTAACGTAATGGCAATATCGAACAACCATTCATCTTTATTCAGCTCATAAAAATCCAGAATGCCATTCAGCTGATCGCCTTCAAACAAGGTATTGTCACGGAACAGATCCGAATGAATAAAACCGCGTGGACGATCCGGATATACCGCTGTCAACGCCTCATATAAACCTAATAATTTGCCGAGCAAGACTTTATCTGCCGGACTTAAACTCGGTTTGATCTCTTGAGATACTGCCAGCCAATAGGCATGATCACGCACAAAATTACGTTCTAATTTAAAGTCTTTCAGTGCCACATGCATTTTCGCCTGAGCCACTGCAATCGCTTCAACTTGTGCGACGGTAGATGGCATCGGATGTTCACCCATCAGGCGCGGTGCAATCTGTGCCGGTTTATCTTTAATGCTGTGAATCGCTTTGCCTGAATGCGACAAAGGCACAGGAACGGCCAATCCGGCCTGACCCAGATGTTCCAGCACAGGAACCAGTTCACCTGCTGCCTGCTCATCCATATCTTCAAACACCGTCAGCACATATTGCTGATCTTCGCAGACTAAAAAGTAGTTGGTATTTTGAATACCGCCTTGAATGGGAATCAGATCAATCGCCTTTAAACCATAAGGCGCTGCAAAATCCTGAACTTCCTTTAAAGTCAAAGTGGTATAAACCGACATAGAAAACCTGCGAAAAAACTTACATAATTTTGCTAGAATACCGTTTCCATCTGCCAAGGTGTAGCGCTTGCGTGGGTGAGTTTCATAATCGGCTGTAATAATTGGAAAAATTTATGCTAGCTAAACGTATTATTCCTTGTCTGGACGTGGATAATGGCCGCGTGGTCAAGGGTGTCCAGTTCCTTGATATTCGTGATGCGGGTGACCCGGTCGAAGTGGCGCGCCGTTATAATGAACAAGGTGCCGATGAAATTACTTTCCTTGATATTACCGCTACACATCATGGACGCGATACCACTTACCGCACAGTAGAACGCATGGCCGAATCGGTTTTTGTACCCCTGACTGTCGGTGGCGGTGTACGTAAAGTCGAAGATATCCGTCTATTACTCAATGCCGGTGCAGACAAAGTCAGCATCAACTCGGCTGCGATTTATAATCCTAAGTTTGTGCAGGAAGCATCTCAACGCTTTGGCGCTCAATGTATCGTGGTGGCGATCGATGCCAAAAAAACTGGCGACCACAAATGGGAAATTTTCACCCACGGCGGCCGTAAAGAAACCGGGATTGATGCGATTGAATGGGCTGTGAAAATGGCTGACTTCGGCGCAGGTGAATTACTGATTACTTCGATGGATGCCGATGGCACCAAAGCCGGTTACGACATTGCCCTGATGCGTGCCATCAATGACCGCGTCACAGTACCGACCATTGCCTCTGGTGGTGTGGGTAATTTACAGCATTTGGCGGATGGCATTATTCATGGGGGTGCCGATGCGGTACTGGCAGCTTCAATTTTCCATTTTGGCCAGCACACCATTCCGGAAGCGAAAGCCTATATGGCAGCCCAAGGCATTGAAATGCGCCTCTAAGCCGTTTTAGATGATGATTTAATTAAAGAGTGTTTTTATAAACACTCTTTTTTTATGCCTTAAATAAAATAACACAGCAAATACGGGACAAAAAAAAGGAGTCTTTCGACTCCTTATAAAACCAAGATAAGACTACAGCACTTGGTATTCAAAATAACTCATTACACCCAGAAACATTATCAGTATGAGGCTCTGCTCACCGACAGGAGCAAATATAAGTGAAATTCACAGGACAATATTGACAATACAATCGTATTTTATTGACAAATCACGACAAAGCCCTGCTTTACTCCATAACCTGCGTATTTAACTGCTTCATTACCGTATTTTTTGCAGTATTTTTCCTCATTTTAGAGGAAGCATCGGCCGATTTAACCGGAAAATATTGCTCTGCCCAACGGTTCAGTTTTTTCGAGATCGGTGCGGGCAAGCTCAGACCTAAAGGATTCTGTTCCTGCAAATCTGCCGAGGAAATCACCCGGGTTCCCAGCAGATAGTCAAACCAGGGCTTGGTGACGCACCAGTTGGCATCCTGATTACTATTCATATGATGATCATAATGCCAGGGCAATTTCTTTTTGGCCCATTCCGGTTCCAGATGAGCCCGGCGATGTAAATAATAATAGTTACCTGCACTATATAAGGTAGCCAGTGACATACCTTTGGAGAAGGGATAAAAACTGAGTCCAAAAACGGTCGCAACGACTGCCAGTGATGCAATTTCATTGCGGGTACGCCAGTTGTGCAGTCCTTCTACATAGCCGAAATCGGAAAATTCCGTTTTTCGCACAATCCGGTGATGCTCCCAGTGTGAGCGCATACTCTCGGGTACCGGACTATAACGGCTCTTTCCCGGACGATGAACACCATGCAATACATATTTATGCGCAAACCATTCAAATCCATTTGCGACGACAAGTCCTGCCAGAAAACCTTTCCACATGATCTTTTACCTCTTGGCCTATTTTTAATATAGGCTAAATAAAAGACTAGATATTGACCAAAATATTCAATATGATTGACAAAATACGACAAAATAAAAGAATTAAAAATGCTGGTTCTAAAAAACTACGTAGGTTCAGTATACGGTGGTTTAGGACATTTACTTTTGGACTATTATCAGTTGAAACAGCTTGAAGTCCCTGAGAAATTATTGGCCATTCAAAATCTGGAACGCTTTGATTTCGCCTTGTGGCGTGATCTGTTAACGACACTTGATCAACAGCTGCAACGACCGGCTTTAGGCTTGGAAATCGCCCAACTGGTTGAAGCTAAACACCTCGGTATTATTGGCTATCTGGCACTCTCAAGTGAGACCTTGGGTGAAGCCTTTATGCGCTATCATGATTATCATCGTCTGATTTATGATGGTGGCCCACTTCAGCTGCAATGGCAAGGCGATTATCTGTCGATTGGCTGGGTTGAAATTCCGTTTCATCTGAATACTCAATTGACCGATGAAATCGCGATTGCGCTAATGACGGAATTCGTAAAAGCCAATATTCAGAGCCCGCACGGGGTTCAGTTATACGAGGTACATTTCCAGCATGCAATGCCTAAAAATATTGCACTCTATGAGCAGTATTTCGGCTGTAAAGTCCGATTTTCTCAAGCCAGAAATCAGGTATTAATGCATGTCAGTGAACTGTCCAGGCCGCTGAAACAGGGCGACCAGACCTTGCAAAAACTGCTGATGCAACAGGCCAAAGCATTATTAGAAAAATTTCCGTACTCCACTCTGGTAGATCAGCAGCTGCAACAGGCGATTCTAATTGGCCTGCAAAAAAACCTGTTCCAGATCAAACATATTGCCGAGCAGATGAATTTTTCCGTGCGTCAGTTACAACGCCATTTACAAAAACAGGGCAAAACTTATCAGCAATGTATGCAGGAGATTCGCTGCATGCTGGCTATGCAATATCTGAAAGATCCGCACTTGAGTTTGCAGGAGACTGCCATGTTACTGGGTTATTCTGAACAAAGTGCGTTTCAGCGTGCCTTTAAGCAATGGACCCAGCTGACACCGCAGCAGTGGCGCCAACAGAATATGCCAGCTGCTTAAACTACCAGCATGTTCGTTTGATATACGGGCTTCAAGCAGGGTTGACGATTTTAATCCCTGTCCCCTATCACCTGATGATAAATATAAAAATAAGGACTTAAAAAATTGATAAATATCTTGGCGAATTGCTCGGCACATTCTGGCTGGTGTTTGGAGATATTACGGGAGCAGAGAAATTAAGCTTTTCAATAAAAGCCTTCTAAAAAGTCAGGATTTCTAAATACCATTTTTCTGCATGTTTCACATGGAGCATGCAGATCATCGCGCTTAAAAATGCTTATAAAAATGGATTTTCAATTTCATTCAGATCATCACGCTGAATTTTTTCTGGCAAGTCCGGCGTGTTTTCTAGTTGTTGTACCACATCATTCAGAAAAGCCTGCAAGGCTTTGGCCACTTTCAGTCCCTGCTGATCCTTGGTGATTTGCAAGTTGCCATACAGGCTGACGCAGTCTAGATCATTTTCCAAAGTCAGATCATGAATGGCATGGGATTCACTGCCATTTTCAAATGCTTTAAACATATCCTCTTCACCTGTCTTTGTTATTTTTCCATGAACGTCTGATGTCGATGCTACCCGAATCCTGGTTTTTTCAGCAAGCTTATTTCAACAGCTGCAAAATATATTGCAACAAGGCATCAATCAGCTGTTTTACGATGGCATCTTGTGTCGCGTTGTCTATCGCGCCACCAGTCGCTGAGGAGGTCGAGCTGCCTGAACCAGAAGACTTAAACTCGCGTTGTAATGCCTGCAGGTTTTCTTCAGAAACCTCTTCGGCACACTGGCTTTCTGCATCCCAATTAGAGTATTCAATTTTCTGGTTGGCTTTTACGGCATTTCCAGTCAGTGGCAGCTTATAGGTATTGCGTTTCTGTTCTTCGGTAAGCTGCGGGAACAGGTTAATTCCAAGCTGTTCTTCCAGATAGCAGACACTGACAATACGCACTTTCAGTGAATTGTCATTCGGTGCATAGTAAGCACCAATAGCACCGGTTTTCGGCATATAAACCGCCTTATAGACCGCGGTTGGCACAATCACGCCATTGCCAATGGTTTTCAGCTTCTTCCCGGCAAAGACCGGCCCGGTTACCACATAAACATCCTGTTTCTGCTTGGTCACAATGGCACGAGTGGCTTCTTCCAGCTCACGCCAGACTTGCTGATTATTCTTGGGCGCTTGCGGCACCATATTGGCCAATGAAAAACTGTCAGACTGCGCAGCCTTGTTAGGCATATCCGCATTCGGCGCCATATGACCGCGGTCATAACCTGAACCACGATAATCCGCCAATGTGGCACGATGCTTCGCACTGACCCGATCTTCTTCATGAAAATTATCTTCACGGGGAATTTTCTGGCTTAAGCGTGCTGGCGTTAAGGCTTCTGCAACCCAAAGTGGCGTTTTAGATACCCCGGAATAACCGACATTAAAGCCATTAAAACACAGTGAATAGCTGTCTTTTTTCAGACTGTCTTTCATCAAATATGGCGGCACATCCCGATAAAATTGGTTCAGACAGGCAGAATCACTGGAAGAGGATAGTGACACCCACTGACTGATTTTTTCCTGGCCAAAAGCGATGGCGAAGCTACTCGAAGCCACCACGCCCAGAATGACTTTAATACTATTATCATTTAAAAACTGAAAAAAAGAGTTCTTGGATTTACGCTGCTTCTTGGCCATTCTTACACGTACTTTTTAGATCAATACAGATTTTGACCGAGCTTAACAAGCTGTATAAGTGAAGTATATCTTGGCTCTACCATTCGTTTACTAAATAAACAATAAGTATCTAAAACCCCAGCTAGTTGTAACAAACTGTCTAATTTTATTTCTTTTTAAATGAGGTTTCTCGGTGTTTGCGTAGCTTTTTTTGGCCCAGTGGATTGAGTATGTAAAGCTAACGGCCTATCTCAATTCGTACAATTATTAGCAATGGTGTCAATCATGAATTCCAAACTCTCTAAAGCATTAGGTTTAGGATTATTCACAAGTGTGATCAGCGTAGCTGCATTTGCTGAGCCACCGGTTCAACCAGGTGAAACACTTGAAAGCTTGTCTAAAGCTAAAATTAGTACCAAGGTGAATGGTCAGGAAGCCTCTTTAGAAAGCTTGGTGAACTCTGGTCAGATTCGTCTGGTCGATCCGCGTGCAGCAGCACCGCAACCAGCCATGCTAAACACACAGGCACCAATGCCCAATGATCCAGCAATGACTCAGGCACCAAATTCAGGTACTGTTTCTCCTCAACCACCTGTCACAGAACCAGGTATGAATGAAGCAGAGGTGCCGGCCAATCTGGTTGAACCAGCCACTGAATCAGAAGTAGAAGCCAGCACGTCTATGACGACGCCTCAACAACAACCAACACTGGAAGAACAACAAGCAGCTGTACCAGCAATGTCTGAAGAGCAACAGCAAGCAGCTATTGCTTCAGAACAACCGATGCCTGAAGCACAGCAACAAGCGGCTGTGACTGAAGCAGATGTGAGCAATGAACAAACTGAAATTGCAGCTCAATCTGATGCAGAGCCAGTACTGATGGAAGAACCTTTGAATGCTGCACCTGAAGTGCCGGCTGCGGTAGAACTCGAACAATAATCTGAAACTCATTTATTTATTGTTTCTCTCATAAAAAAACCAGAGTGTGCCTCTGGTTTTTTTTATGCTTTTTATTTTATTTACATCTGAATCTGGGTGCCCAGCTCGACCACACGGTTGGGTGGAATTTGATAGAAATCACTGACCGGACTGGTATTGCGCTGCATAGAAATAAACAGCTTTTCCCGCCACGGTGCCATGCCCTCACCCACAGTATGCATAATCCGTTCACGTGAAATAAAGAAACTGATCTGCATCAGGTCATATTCAAAATCCCATTGCTCATAGGCCTGTTGTAAAGCTTCCGGAATATTCGGCTGATCCTTAAAACCATAATAGATAAACACCCGGTAAAAATGCTCACTCAGTTTTTCCAGTTCAATCCGGTCCTGCCTGTCAACAAAAGGAATATCCCGGGTAATCACCGTCAACATGATATTGCGTTCATGCAAGACCTTATTGTGCTTAATATTATGCAACATGGCATGCGGAACAATATTTGGTGTACCGGTCAGGAAAATGGCATCGCCTGGCACAAACTTGGTGCCTTCCCCCATCGAAATACTTTTAATAAACAGATCAATCGGCAAGGCATCCTGTTCCAGCCGGTTCAGTACCAACGCACGCCCGTCTTTCCAGGTCATGAGAATCGTAAACAGTACCGCACCAATCAGAATTGGCACCCAGCCACCCGAAGCGATTTTCAAGGACGTTGAGGCCACAAAGACTAAATCCAGTGCCAGGAATGGTACAGCAAATAACGCTACTTTCCAGACCGGCCAACGCCAGAAGCCATAGGCCAGAATCGAGATCAAAATGGTGCCGCAGAGCATGGTCATGGTCACCGCAACGCCATAAGCACTGGCCAGATTGGCACTATTTTCAAACAGTAAAATCAGGATCAGCACCGAGATAAACAACATCCAGTTAATGAAAGGCAGATAAATCTGGCCACGCTCCAATGCAGAGGTATGCTTGACTGACAGGCGCGGCAAATAACGCAATTGAATGGCTTGATTGACCATAGAAAATACCCCTGTAATGACCGCCTGTGAGGCAATCACCGCCGCTGCAGTCGCCAGTCCAATCATCGGAAATAAGGCCCAGTCGGGCAGCAGCATATAAAAAGGATTCGCCAGTGCTTCAGGACTACGCAGTAACAAGGCGCCTTGCCCGGCATAATTCAGCAATAAACATGGCAAGACAATAATGAACCAGGCCAGACGAATCGGCAGACGGCCAAAATGCCCCATATCGGCATAAATCGCTTCACCCCCAGTCATGGTCAGAATCACCGCCCCCATGGTCAGAAAAGCCACATAGGGCTGATCGACCACAAAATGATAGGCCCAGTAGGGATTCACCATCCACAGTACAAACGGGGTCTGGATGATGCTCCACAAACCAAAACCGCCAATCGACAAAAACCAGAGCATGGTTAAAGGTCCAAAAAACTTGCCCATCGTGGCTGTGCCGTGTCGCTGTACCATAAACAGTCCGGCCAAAATCCCGATGGATAAAGGCACCAGCCACTGATTGAAAATGGGTGTGGCAATACTCAGGCCTTCAATGGCTGAGAGCACGGAGATTGCCGGGGTAATAATCCCGTCACCGAAAAATAACGATGCGCCGACAAAGCCCAAAGCAATCAGGAATATTTTCTTTTGATCAGAGATTCGTGTGGTACGCAGGTTTAATGCCAACAGTGACATGATCCCGCCTTCGCCGTTGTTATCAGCACGCATGATTACCATGACATATTTAAAGCTGATGGTAAGCATCATGCACCAGAAAATCAGGGACAGGATACCGAGTACAGAAGCTTCGCTAATGGCGAGATGTGCGGTGAGGAAGCATTGGCGCAGTGCATAGAGCGGACTGGTACCAATATCTCCGAAAACGACCCCAAGCGCAGCCAGTGTAATCACCGGGAGAGCTGCCTTTTGTGCAGTGCTTTGCATATATTGTCTTCGTTTTTTAACAAGCATTTTTGCGAATCATAGCACCGCATTAAAAGTTTTTCTGCAAATCAATTGTTTCAGCTTGGCACAGCTGGTTTTTTTCGCTATTATCCTCGGCCTATGGTGAGGTGTCCGAGTGGCTGAAGGAGCACGCCTGGAAAGTGTGTAAACGTTTATAGCGTTTCGAGGGTTCGAATCCCTCTCTCACCGCCAGAATTTAAAAACCCGAATCACATGATTCGGGTTTTTTTATATTTAATTTTATCCATCATCCCATCAGCAAAAAAAATCATCTGCTTAGATCTTAAAATATTATTATCCATCGTCTTATGCAAATCATTGAGTTGATATCAATCCTCTTTCATAAAAATCTTTTGCAACACAACACTTACGCTCAATTCTATTTTTAAAAATCTTCATTTTTCATCAGCCAAAAAACTGATGAATTGTGCAGTTTTTGTACGCCATTCATTTCAGGTTTTTATTTATGTGTTCAAACAAAAAACTGGCACAGAAATAGCTTAATTTTATTGTCATCAAAGCTATGTTATGTTGCTTATAAATCAACTAAAAGGAGAATAAAAACCACAGGATAGAAAGAAATAACCAAGTGAACCGGGCCATTCAAATTTGAAGTTAAAAAATAGATACACTGCTATTCGGAGAGCGAACATGAATAACAGCGCAAACTATGCCAAACAGATTAAAAATGCAAAACGTGGCGGTTATACCCCAACTATTGCCAAGGACATCAATAAACATAAAATTCAAAAAGCCTTGAGACTCATCGAACAGTGGAGAAGCCTCGCTCAAGAACTCAAACCTCAAATGCAGTTTGATATGGCCTTTACTTTAGAGGAATGTGCACAAGAATTAGATCGCATCCTGAAAAACAGATAAACCTTATAACCAACTCATATCCATAGCAAATCCTATGCTTTCACCCTCGCCCATATCTGCACATATGGGCCATTTCTTTGCACATAATCAAAAACAGAACTTTTCATCCATTCGGTCAAAATAAACAAATCCTGCCGAAACAGTTTAAACGGTTATTTTTTGGCTTGCGTGACCCAAAAAAATCTGTAAAATGCACTCCACCATGCCGGCATAGCTCAGTTGGTAGAGCAACTGACTTGTAATCAGTAGGTCCACAGTTCGAATCCGTGTGCCGGCACCATATCTTAGCCTCGCTTTTAGTGAGGCTTTGATGTTTCTGGGTTTTAGTATTTTGAGCTGAGTCTTCTTGCACTTTCTAGTGCTTCGATTGTGCCGTCACTTGCACATATCTCACAATCCCTTCCTGATATAATTTTCGGCATAGTTTCGCTGTCATCTGAATTTTAAAATGATCCAGTTTTGAACCTTGAGCCTGATCATCTGATGCTTTTGAATTCAAAGTTTTTTGCACGTAATCCGCAAAGCCGGAAAATACCGGCTCGGACAGATCCTGAATCTGAATATTTTTAAATTCAAATCGATCCAGAAAGGCATATAATGCACCCACTGTCATTAAATCTTTTAAATTCACATCAGTAGATTTCAATAAAAACTGATATTTACGCCGTTGTAATGCATTTAAATTTTCCCAACGCTCGGACAAAACCAGATGATGAAAACCAATCCGTGCATTTGAATTTAAAACACTGCGGACCTGCTCCAAGAATAAAGGCACAGGACTGTGATAAGCCGCATCCAGGCACAACACCACATCAAAACGCTGGGAAAATGGCAATTCTTTTAAACGCAAAAATGACGCCTGATAAATGGCATTCAGTTCTGGTAAATATTGCTGAATATTGGCCACACAGGCAGCCTGCAGCTCAACCCCGGCCAGATATTGCACTTGATAATGTTGCTGCCAGTGCAGCAAGCTGGCGCCCTGACCGCAGCCTAAATCCAGCAGTTTATCTTTTGAATTTAAATTTACAGTTTGCGCAAGGTGATCGGCCAGCATACGACAGGCAGCCGCATAATCCTGCTGACCTGCTTGCCAATACCCTAAATTGCTCCAGGGCAATTGCGCGTGATCGCCCAACACAGCGGCATCAATTGCATACTTGTGCTGGGGAAGATGCTGACGCAGTGCCTGAAGCCATTGCATGGATTAATAACCCAGTTGCGGAGCAACCTCAACCACAGGTTTTAAACCCTGAAATGGTAAAGGCGCACCAAAGATTTCTGCAATCTTCATCGCTGAGGTCACTGCCGATTCCAGAATCGGCAAACCGTCACATGACCATGAACCGCAGAAGAAGACCTTACGGTTGGCATCCAGATGACGTTGCTGCAATTCCTTATTCAGTGCCACCGTATTAGCATCGACGACTGCACGTGTCAGCATTACCGATTTGATCACTTTCTTCGGATCAATGTCGGTTACCGGACGCCAGGTCTGAAACACGGCCGACTTGCCAACCAAAGAAGGTTCAATCGAGTTAAGCCACACGGTAAATTGCTGACGAGTAAATTTACGGTCCATCATATAGCTGAGTACGGCCCAGTCTTTACGTTTTGGCGGCATTACGCTGGCATCGGTATGAATCACCAGTTCGCCTTGTTCGAATTTGAATTTCTTCAATAATTCAATTTCACTGGCGAATTGTACCGGATCCAGGAACTCCTCAATTTTGGTGGTCGGTGTCGCGACAATCACCCGGTCAAACAGTTTTGAATAACCGGCCGCATTTTCAACTTTGACCTGATCGCCCTGCTCTTGTACCAGTGTAATTGCTGAACCGTCTTCAATCTGAATGCCTTCAATCAGCTTATCGACCAACGCTGGTGTACCGCCTTGCAGACGCAGTAAAGCATCACCATCGGTTAATTGACGCAGAAAAATTAACAACGGTTTAGCTGGCCATTCACCAATGGTTTTCGGATTGCAGGTACAGATGGTATATAGCACCGGCATCACCGCACCGTGCCAGAACACTTCTTCAATCTCGTTACGATTGATAAATTCTGCCAGGCTGATGTCCTGATTTTTCGATTTAAAGAATTTGGTCAATGCAACTTTTAACTGCAACAGGCCTTTGACCAGACGCCAGCCATATTGTTGCAGGCCTTTCCGGTTATTGATGATCGGGATATTGCCAATTCGGCTACGCGATGTGGTCAGCCAGGTTTCAGTTTTATCTTCAAATAACCAGCTGCAGGCCATATAGGTCCGCACCGGATAAGTTTTAATGCCCAGATGTGTGGCTAGACTCAGGGTGTTTTTCCACAGATAGGGGTTCATCACACGTAAAGGTGCGTCAATCAGGCCCCCTTCAAATTCAAGGCTATGACTGTCCATGCCGCGACCTGGAAGTGCTTCAAAAATCGTGATGTGATGCCCTGCGTCCTGGAGAATTCTGGCTGAAGCCAGTCCGGCCATGCCACTACCAATTACTGCGATATCCAAACTGATCATCCGTCATTGAAAAACTACAGAAATTATGTACCATGCGCCAATCAAACAGGTTATTAAAATCTTCCAGAATATATGTTTTTCGTAAAGGCCTTTTTGTTCAATTTCACCTGCTTTTTATTCATTTTTCTGCCTTAGTTAAAATTCCATCAAATCTAAGATTTTATTCATATTTTTATCTAAAAACTTGAAAATTCGCTTTAAAAACAAATAATTTAATTAACCATTTTTATAATCCTTGGTTGACAAATACTTTTTAAATACCTATGATTCGCAGCATAAGAAAACCATAAATTCATCCGGTTCCATTCAGATGCGTTTATGCGAAAATTGTTTAAAACGACAAGAAACTACAGCGCCTTATAAAATAAAAGCCTCTGCGAAAGCAGAGGCTTCTTTGTTTTAAGCCCTAGTTGATCATGCAGCATGGTACTGAGCTTACTTGATTGCCTCTAATATGCCGCTTAAAAAGCATAGAGTGCAATTCATCAATCCTCATTGTGTTCTCAAATCGGAATCAAACAGCATGATGTTTTTGTCTAGAATTCATAAATATCTAAACTAAAAAAATAAAAAATCCAGCAACTTGTGCTGGATTTTTTGCTTCAAAGCATTAGGTTTGAATTAGATTTTACCCACCAGGTCGATTGATGGAGCAAGTGTTGCTTCACCTTCTTTCCATTTTGCCGGACAAACTTCACCTGGGTGCGCATGTACATATTGTGCAGCTTTCACTTTACGAAGAAGCTCTTGTGCATCACGGCCGATACCACCCGCATTGATTTCAATGATCTGGATTTTACCTTCGGGATCAATTACGAAAGTACCACGATCTGCCAGACCTTCAGCTTCAATCAGTACTTCGAAGTTTTTAGACAATGTCCAGGTTGGATCACCAATCAATGGATACTGGATTTTACCAATCACGTCAGAGGTATCATGCCAAGCTTTATGGGTGAAATGAGTATCGGTAGACACGCCATAGATTTCTACACCCATTTTCTGGAATTCAGCATACTGATCAGCAAGATCGCCTAATTCAGTTGGACAAACAAAGGTGAAATCTGCAGGATAGAAAAACACCACTGACCATTTTCCTTTCAGGTCTTGCTCAGAAACTTCGATGAACTGACCATTGTGGTAAGCAGTTGCATTGAATGATTTGATTTCAGTATTGATTAAACTCATGAGATATTTCCTCTGGCTTATTTCTGGGATTGCTTATCTTGTGAAGCTAGAATACGAAAAATTTCAAAATAGGTAAAACCGCAAGTTTTTATAAAAATGATCGCTTTTTTAGATCATTAATTTCTATTAGTATTGTTAATCTCATTTATTTTCTCGATGCAGAGTTGTGCTGATCAAAAGCAAGATAATGCTTTAACACTTATGATTCTTCTAATAAGTCGGGCTTTATGCAAACTCAATACCAATCTTCAAGACATAAAAAACCCACCGCATTCAGGTGGGTTTTAATGATGATTTACCGTTCTAATAGATCAAAATGGAAGGTCATCATCTAGATCTGCTGCAGGTGCTGCTGTTGGAGCAGGTGCAGATTTTGGCGCAAAACCACTCGGATTATTGTTGCCATAACCGCCGCCCTGGTTGTTGCTAAAACCGCCTTGCTGTGGCGCTGAACCATAACCTGATTGCGGGTTATTGCCATAACCACCCTGGTTGTTGTTCGCCTGATTATTGTTATTAAAGCGTGGCTGGTTAAAGCTGCTCTCGCCCTGATCATTTTGAGGACGGCTAGAGTCTAACATCTGCATTTGTTCACCACGAATTTCCGTCGTATAGCGCTCCTGACCATTCTGGTCAGTCCACTGACGGGTACGTAATGAACCTTCAATATATACTTTTGAGCCTTTACGAAGATATTGCTGTGCAATTTCACCTAAACGGTTATGCAACACGATACGGTGCCATTCCGTTTGTTCTTTACGGTCACCGGTACTTTTATCTGTCCACGAATCGCTGGTTGCGATCGAGAATTGAGTGAGAGAGCCACCATTTGCAAAAGTTTTGGTTTCCGGATCTTTACCCAAAGTACCCACTAAAATAACTTTATTTACACCACGCATTTGCCGTTTACTTCCTATATATTTCTGTATTTTACTTTATAAGAGTTATGCTTAAATGGCTACCTCTTTACCCAACAAGTGCGTTAATTGTTGTCGCGAAGCATCATCAATCTGCTGTTTATCGACTTTTACATAGGCAACTTGCTGTTCAGACATCACCACGACCTCTTCAATACCACGAATCGCCAAAAGCTGAGAAGTCCATTCGTCAGTTTGTCTGCTTTCCGGCAAACGCAACACCAGCGATGACAGATAGCGTGGCTGTGCCAGGCCAAAACTCATCAGCAGCCAGATTATCGCAATCCCTGTCAGGATACTCCAGCCCATCGAGGTATTGTTCAGCAGTAATAATTGTCCGCCAATCATACCGCCAAAGAACGCCCCTAAAAACTGGCTGCTGGCATTTACGCCCATTGCGGTGGCTTTGGACTGGATCGGTGCCGCTTTCGACAACCAGGACGGCAACAAGGCTTCCATCACATTAAAAGCAATAAAGAACAGCCCTAGACCAATCAGCAAGACATATTTGGATTCAAAACCAAATGCCATCACCATTAGGCCCAGAATAATGCCAGTAATGGCCACCAGAAAAATCGCGCGCATTTTGTGGTATTTTTCTGCCAGGATAATACTTGGAAAAGCAAAAAACAGGCTCAGCACCAACAGCGGCAAATATACCCAGCCATGACTGGACAGTGGCAGATCAGCAAATTCGATCAGCTGCGAAGGTACATAGATAAACATCGCGGTGAGCAATAAATGCAGGGTAAAGACCGACACATGCAGACGGTTCAGATCCCCGATTTTGATTACCTGTTTCAACTGTGCCAGATAGCCCTGCTGAAAGTTTTTATGATGCCGCGTGACTTTAGGCACCATCAACAGCATGGCAATCGCCGCCAGGCCCATCACCGTGGTCACCCAGAACAACCCAGAGATACCGACCAGACCCGTCAGCCAAGGCCCCAGACTAAAGGCCACCACAAAAGACAGGCCGATACTCATGCCCATCATGGCCATGGCTTTCATGCGGTTTTCTTCACGGGTAACGTCTGCCAGCAGTGCCATCACCACAGCGGATACCGCACCACCACCAGCGATTGCACGGCCGATAATCACGCCATAAATGGTGTCCGACATGGCTGCAATCGCACCACCCAGCGCAAATAATAGCAGTCCCAAAACCACCAGTGGCTTACGGCTATAACGATCCGCAATCAGGCTGAATGGAATCTGCAATAAGGCCTGAGTCAGACCGTAGACCCCGACCGCCAAACCGATCAGTGCAGGTGTTGCATATTGATATGCCTGCCCTGCCACAGAAAACACCGGGATAATCATAAACAACCCCAGCATGCGCAGTGCAAAAATACTGCTCAGGGCAAAGGTTGAACGACGTTCTAAAGCATTCATCATAAATTATGGCGATTGGGTTAATTAATCTGGAGCCCAGATTATAGGACATTCAGCTCATTAATAAGACATGAATTTTATTTGAAATAAAAATGATGCCAATCTAAAAACAAAAAAGCGCAGCCGGAGCTACGCTTTTTGTTCAGGGATAGCGCTTTATTTGTCTAAAGCCGCCTGACGTTTTTTGTATTGAATTGAGGCGAATACTGCCCAGACAATAAAGGCTACACCGATCAGACCGGTCACCACTTCTGGTACATGCAGACCGGTTCCGCTGGCAATCATAATGAAAGCCAGTGCACCGATGGCATAATGCGCACCATGTTCCAGGTAGATATAGGCATCCAATGTGCCCTGCTCAACCAGATAAATCGTCATTGAACGGACAAAGATCGCACCAATTGCCAGACCCAGCATGATGATGACCACGTCTGAGGTAATCGCAAAGGCACCGATCACGCCATCAAAACTGAAAGAGGCATCCAGGACTTCTAGATAGAGGAAACCACCAATACCGGCTTTCACTACACCCGTCGGTACGCCATTTTCATCATGACGAATGGCATTGCCTTCTTCATCGACTTCCGGTTCACCACCGAGCATATGGCTCAGAACCTGCACCCCGATATAAATCACGATGCCCCAGATCCCGGCCATAGTCACTGCCAGACGCTTGGCTTCATCGACATTGGCTGCCATGATTAACAAGGCCACCAGTGCGATAAACACCGACATCGCCGGAACACTGGCCAGGTTGGATAAACGGCGTTCTACTCGTCTGAACCAATGCGTGTCTTTTTCTTCATCCAGGAAGAAGTTCAGGAATACCATCAACAGGAAAGCACCACCAAAAGCAGCAATCTCAGGATGATGTGCCATTAAACGTGCTGAATATTCTTTCGGATCATTCAGGGCCAGACGTACCACTTCCATAAAGCCCAGGTCTGCAGTCACTGCAACAATGACCACTGGGAAGATCAAACGCATCCCGAAAACTGCAATCAGAATACCGACTGTCAGGAACAGCATTTTCCAAAAATGATCCCAACCCCGTAGGACTGAGGCATTAACAACCGCGTTATCAAAGGACAACGACACTTCCATAATCGCTAAAATAGCGGTGATGGTTAGCGCTGTGAGCATGGTTTGCAGGCCTGCGTCAGGACCATGGGTATAACCCCAATACGCAGACAAACCAAGACACACGATCGAAAATGCAATCGAGAAACCAAAATGTTTCAACATACACAACGACCTTGGATAAATTAAATAAATGTATGGCTGCGAAAGAGCAGCAATACGAATAGGAAAAGTTAAGCTAATTATGAAACTTTTAGCGCATAAACCAAAGCACTTCCTGAGCCGTTTTATCTTATTTTCTGTTTTTAAAATTTGCCGATCTTTTAAACAGCCCGATCTTTGCTATAGTGCCGCATGGTTTAACTTGAACTGCGAAGGATTTTCAGCATGAGTTTTTCACAAGAGGTATGGCAACGTAATCTCACACTTTATCAGAAGACCCTGGCCCTGCCCTTTAATCAGCAACTGGCACAAGGTACTTTAAGCCGTGAAGCCTTTAGTCATTATGTGATTCAGGATGCGCATTATTTACTGGCCTATGGCCGTGCACTGGCCGTGTGTGCCGCCAAAGCTTTTGAAGCGGACGATGTAATCCAGTTTGCCGAGGCAGCCAAAATTGCGATTGTGGTGGAACGTAGCCTGCATGATGGCTTTATGCAAGATTTTGGCATTAGCAAAGAGCAATTTGAGCAGACACCGTTGACGCTGGCATGTCATCACTATACTTCTTATCTGACTTCGACCGCCTGGTCAGAAAGCTACCCGGTGGTGCTAGCCTCGTTGCTGCCTTGTTTCTGGATTTATGCCGAAGTTGGTAAAGATATTGTCGACAACTCTGCGCCGAATAATCCGTATCAGGCTTGGGTGGATACCTATTCAGGAGAAGAGTTCCACACTGCGGTGCGGAATGTGATTGCGACCGTTGACCGTGTTGCAGCGCGTGTTGATGCCGATACACTAGAAAAAATGCATGCAGCTTATACGCATGCTGCACGCCTGGAATGGTTGTTCTGGGACAGTGCCTTTGAGCAACGCCAGTGGCCTGGTCTGGATGAATAAGACGGACGAATAAAAAAAGCCCTGTTTAAGACAGGGCTTTTTGATTATAGCCGTTCAAAAAAAATTTCTACTGTCATGAATTGATCATAAAAACGTCTTAGTCTGAAAAAAACAAGGATAGAACGGGCCGCTACGCTAGACCTAGCTATAAGCCCAAAATTGCCGCACAATAATTGAGAATAATTATCAATTAATAAAATCATTCCCGGAAAAAGGCAGATGATATGGACACTTTAGGCACCGAAGCGATTCGGGCATTTTTCACCCTGCAATGTTGCTGGTTCAACAATAAAGAAATCTATCTGGAACAAGGCTGTCCAGATTGTGGCTCGGCAGCGACTTATCTGATTTACCACACCAACACGCATATCCAGAAACACCTGCTGAAATTTATTGAAAAGTATCGCTGTCATCAGGCACGCCGTAACGATTTGCTCGACCTGGATTTTTTCCAAAAAGACTATGAGGACTTTCTTCACATTCTAGAAAATGAAGTGAATTTTTATGCACGTCTGCATCATGATGTGCTACGTGACCGCTGCTTTGAAGAGATCGAGTCTATCTTTGAACGCCGCTATGCAGCAGCTTGTTAGGTATTGGCCTTGTACATGATCATTGTGAATATTTAAATGATCTGCTGTTGTGTTTCTTAATGTTGTGATGAATTGACCAATCACCGACATAACTTGACGTTTAAAATACTTTTATTTGCACTTGAACATTTTTCATCCGGTATCATATAAGGGTTTTTGATGAATATTCTAGGATCCTTGCATGAGCCAAAGCCACATCCGTATTCGAGGCGCACGTACCCATAACCTGAAAAATGTGAACCTTGATATACCACGCGACAAGTTTGTGGTGATTACGGGACTGTCTGGTTCAGGAAAGTCCTCGCTTGCCTTTGATACCTTATATGCCGAAGGTCAGCGCCGTTATGTGGAATCGCTGTCTGCCTATGCCCGCCAGTTCCTCTCCCAGATGGAAAAACCGGAAGTGGATTCTATTGAAGGCTTGAGTCCAGCGATTGCCATCGAACAGAAATCGACCAGTCATAACCCGCGTTCGACCGTGGGTACCATTACCGAAATTTATGACTATTTACGCCTGCTGTATGCGCGTGTCGGTACACCGTTCTGTCCTGAACATGATCTGCCGATGGTGGCACAAACGGTTACTGAAATGGTCGATGCAGTCAAAGCATTAGAAGAAGGCACTGCTCTTTTACTATTAGCACCGGTGGTGCGTGAACGTAAAGGTGAATATACGGCGCTGTTTGAACAGCTACAAAGCCAGGGTTTCGTCCGCGCCCGCGTCGATGGCGAGATCATGGAAATTGATCCGCCACCTGAACTGGACAAAAAGAAAAAACATACCATTGAAGTGGTGGTGGACCGTTTTAAAGTCCGTGATGACTTAGGTAACCGCATTGCAGAAAGTTTTGAAACCGCGCTACGTCTCGGCGGTGATATCGCCATTCTGTCCTGGATGAAAGGCGAGCATAGCGATCGCGTGTTTTCAGCCAAGCACTCCTGCCCGCAATGTGACCGTGCTGTGGCTGAGCTGGAACCGCGTCTATTCTCGTTCAATAACCCCTTTGGTGCCTGTCCGGTCTGTGATGGCTTGGGAACACGCAGTCATTTTAGTGCCGACAAACTGATTCCCAACTCTGAAGTCAGTGTCAGTCAGGGGGCCATTCGTGGCTGGGACCATCAGCGTCCATATTATTACAGCATGATCCAGAAAGTGGCCGATCATTTTGGCTTTTCTCTAGAGACCCCGTGGAATGAACTGGATGCCGATACCAAGAAAAAATTCCTGTACGGTACTGGCAAAGAAAAAATTGATCTGAGCTATATCGATGAACGTGGCCGTCGCCACAATCGGGTCATTCCTTTTGAAGGAATTTTGCCACATCTGGAACGTCGTTACCGCGAAACTGAAAGTAATTATGTGCGTGATGATCTGGCTCAATATCTGTCCAATGCTGCCTGTGATGCATGTGATGGTTCACGTCTGAATGAAATCTCGCGTAATGTGAAAATTCTGGACAAGACCATTGCTGACATTACCCGCATGTCGATTGGCGATGCCGAAAGCTATTATCAGGACATTAACCTAGAAGGCGCACGCGGTGAAATCGCCGACAAGATTTTTAAAGAAATCCGTGAACGTCTGCACTTTCTGGTCTCAGTCGGTCTGAATTATCTCAGCCTGTCACGTTCTGCAGAAACCCTGTCGGGTGGTGAAGCGCAGCGGATCCGTCTGGCCTCACAGATCGGTGCCGGTTTGATGGGCGTCATGTATGTGCTGGATGAGCCGTCAATTGGTCTGCATCAGCGTGATAACGACCGTCTGCTGCAAACCCTGATCCGTCTGCGTGATCTGGGCAATACCGTGCTGGTGGTCGAGCATGATGAAGATGCGATTCGTGCCGCCGATCATATTATTGATATCGGTCCGGGTGCCGGTGTGCATGGTGGGCATGTGATTGCCGAAGGAACGTATGATGAAATTCTGGCCAATCCGGACTCGCTGACCGGAAAATATTTATCCGGAAAATTAAAAATTGAAGTGCCGAAAAAACGGATTCAACCGCCTAAGCCTAAAGAACAGATCAAGCTAATGGGAGCATCCGGGCATAACCTGAAAAAAGTCGATCTGACCATTCCTTTAGGTATTATGACCTGTGTTACCGGGGTGTCCGGTTCAGGTAAATCGACCTTGATTAACCGGACTTTGTTACCTTTGGCGGCGACCCAGCTCAATGGTGCCACCACTTTAACTTCGGAAAAGTTTGAATCGATTGATGGTTTACAGTTTCTCGACAAAGTGGTGGATATTGACCAGAGTCCGATTGGACGTACCCCGCGTTCCAATCCGGCGACTTATACCGGCCTATTTACCCCGATTCGTGAACTGTTTTCACAGACGCAAGAAGCCAAGGCACGCGGTTATGCTGCCGGTCGTTTCTCGTTTAACGTGAAAGGTGGCCGCTGTGAAGCCTGTGAAGGTGACGGCATGATCAAGGTAGCGATGCACTTCCTACCGGATATGTATGTGCCATGTGATGCCTGTCATGGCAAACGCTATAATCGTGAAACGCTGGAAGTAAACTATAAGGGCAAGAATATTTCCGATGTCTTGCAGATGACCGTTGAAGATGCCATGCATTTCTTCGATGCGATTCCGGTGATTCACCGTCGTCTGGAAACATTGCATCAGGTGGGTCTGGGTTATATCCGTCTGGGTCAGTCTGCGACCACTCTTTCTGGTGGTGAAGCGCAGCGGGTGAAACTGGCGCGTGAGCTGGCCAAACGTGATACCGGTCAAACCCTGTATATTCTGGATGAACCGACCACGGGTCTGCATTTCCATGATATTGCCAAACTGCTGGATATCCTGCATCAGCTACGTGACAAAGGTAATACCATTGTGGTGATTGAGCACAACCTGGATGTAATTAAAACCGCAGACTGGGTCGTAGACCTTGGCCCTGAAGGCGGTTCGGGTGGCGGTATGATTGTTGCGGAAGGTACGCCTGAACAGGTCGTGAAAGTCAAAGCTTCACATACGGGTAAATTCTTGAAGCCGTTATTGAAATAAAAATCTCCTCCTAGCCTCCTCTTTGATAAAGAGGAGGCATTCCCTCCTTTCGCAAAGGAGGGTTAGGGTGGATTAAAAAAATAAATCTATTCTTAAATTTGTTTGAGGGGGAACAAAATGCGATTTTCTGAAAGATATGGTTATAAGCCCGTACGTGACATTATTCAAAAAGAAAGTATAGATGATGCTTTAAAAAATGGTTTGTGGAGTGTTTTTCATAGCTATATTTGGAATCGGATTGAACATGGACATAATCAAAGCTCTTTTACCCGTAATTCAAATATATACTCGTTAGTAGAATCTTATTGGCTTAATCTTTTTAAAAACCCTACAGATACCATCCCTCAATGGACATCTGATTCTTTAAAAATAATTAGAGATTACTTTTTTAATTGTGCATGGCACGAAATTTATAGCTTGATTGAAGAAACAATTGAGCACTACCCCTATCAAAGAGTAAGTAATAAAGATTCATTTATAACTAATATCAACAATATGCTAGAGCGTGAAAATAGTGCTTACCGAATTATAAATGACGAAATCATTCCAATAACTTCCGAACAAGAAATTCAATCCATCGAAACTGCTTTAGAAAATACAAATCAATATTTAGGTGTTCAACAACATTTAAATCAAGCTTTAAAACTGATGTCAGATCGTCAAAAGCCTGACTATCGAAATTCGATTAAAGAATCTGTTTCGGCATTAGAAGGTATGTGTCAAAAAATATTAAAGAAGGACAAAGTAACTTTAGGTGATGCAATTGGTCAAATTGAAAAACAATATCCAGTACATCCTGCATTAAAAGCCAGTATTAAATCTTTATATGGTTATACATCCGATGCAGATGG
The DNA here is from genome assembly GCF_013420255.1 of Acinetobacter sp. YH01021. Classification (GTDB taxonomy): domain Bacteria; phylum Pseudomonadota; class Gammaproteobacteria; order Pseudomonadales; family Moraxellaceae; genus Acinetobacter. The sequence continues at coordinate 145,360 of NZ_VOYO01000005.1, read as the reverse complement.
TATTCGCCATGCAATGTTAGACGAATCAAATCTTTCTTATATCGATGCAAAATTTATGCTTGTTGCCTGCACAAATTTTATTAACTATCTGATCGACAAAACCAGAGATCATCCAAATTAGATCACATGACTGGCGACATGGATGTCGCCCGTTCGACTGTGCTAAAGGGACTTAGCATCAGTCGAACAAGTGCATTTTGCTACTTTTGTGCAGTTCAAAAGTAGAGAAAACAGTCTTTTGAACTAAACCTCAGCCACCACATTGCGCCCCTTCGCTTTGGCCTTAAACAAAGCATCATCAGCATTTGACAATAAAGCCATCCAGGACACGGCACCAATGGCGACTCCGATACTAACCGAAACCTGAATCTCGTCTCCTGCTGCAGTCAAAATATGACGCTCAGCCACTTCAGCCCGAATGTTATCGGCCACAATCAATGCCTGCTGCATCTGGATATTTTCAATCAGCACCAGAAATTCATCGCCCCCATAACGCACCAGCAAATCTGTAGCACGGACATTGGCCTGTAAACGCTCGGCCACCAGTCGAATCACCTGATCGCCAATAATATGCCCATATTGATCATTCACCTGTTTAAAATGATCAATATCAATAATCATCAAACAGGTTTGGCTCAATTGACCCGGCTGATTTTCCATAAAACGGATATATTCTTCCAGCGCGAAACGGTTAGCGAGCCCGGTCAAAGAATCGGAATGGGCAATATTCTTTAAACGGAATTCTAGCGCATCTCGTTCTTGCAACATTTTTTGCAATTTCTGGATAGCAGCAAATAAAGAATCCGAATGATTCACTCCACGCAACCGCATATCAATTTTCTGACGATCCGAGTTTTTAGACAAACTCAATAGCATGCGGCGTGCCTGAATGAGGGGCAGGAAGACCTGTTTACGTGCAAATATCATGGTAGAAATCACAGTCAGCAATGAAATCAACGATACCAACACGCTCCAGATCAAACGCTGCATATTGCTGTTCATTTCTTGAATAGCGGCATCTCTGCTGTATTGCAGTAGGTAAGTTTGCCGATCTACCGCAGTCGCAAATTTATCTACAACTGCTTCAGTCAGTTCTGTCCCGTTCAAACGGTAGTCACGTTGCTCCAGACTGTCACTGATCAGCTCACTCACAATGGGTAAACCTCGCTGAATAAACTCGGTTTCTATCCGTCGATGTAAACGGATAAATTCCTCGGTCTTATCTTGAACAGGTTGAATGGTATCAATTAACGCCCACAAATAACGCACCTGATGTTGGGTCTGTAAAGAGCGGGTAATATTTTCAGTGGGAAGCGGAGCTCCAAAAGTCACATGTGCCATAACAGTTGAAGCCATACGATCGGCCTGATCACATAAATCAGATAAAACTAAAATCTAGCTCTAATATAGTTATTCAGATGGGTGGATGAGCGATCTGAAGCCACCGCCACGTCACGCAAAAGTTCGCGGCAACTTTCCCAGACAGCAAACATAGCCAGAATTGCCTGATCAAGTTCTTGTGCACTGCGTTGCTGACGCGGTATCCGGGTATAGGCCAACCTGTGCATGGCCTTTTTTCAAACTATTTCCAAGCTATGAAAGTTGCTGACTCAGATTGTTAAAACCGACCTCCGTCAAGACATCAACCGTCTGGGAGAGCTGCCGATCAACCTGCTGTCGATAGCTGATTAACTCTTGCTGATGCTGGGAAAATTCCTGCACCGAACTGGACATGGCTTTATTGGCAGGCGCACGCTCACGCGAAATTTTATTCGCCAGATCAGCGACCTGCTGTAAGGCATTCAATTGTTGATAGGTTTGTCTGGATTTTAAATAACTTTGACTGCTACTCACAATTAAGGGAATACAGATGCAAAGTAAACATAAAATAATAATCGACATCGACCAGTACAAACGTTTACTGATCCACTCAGAGCGTAAGGTATTCATGCTGTTGTATTACGCCCCAATATGACAAGCAAAGCTAAATAGATTGATTATTATACAAATAAAACAGGATGGTCTTAAAGCCTTTAGTCTCACTTCACTTATGTTTTTAATGAGTTTTTATCATCTATTATTTTTCAGATATTTAAGTTGGTTCATTTGCAACTTTAATGCAGAGTTTCGTGACCACAGCTCCCTATAAAGTCTTACAAAAACAAGGGAATTTAAGCAACTAAAAAAATATAAAAACTTGCTTTCTGCACTATTTACACCTGCAACAAATAGGTGCATAATGCACCGCATTAGGGCGAGTTAAATTATTCCTCAGCAGATATTTTAGTTTACCCGCAAATTTTGGCGAAAAAACCCCGATTTTCTATGAAAATTGGGGTTTTTTTTAGCTATTGAATTTTAGACCTACATTTTTACTTTTTAATATGCACTATTTTGGTGCTTAAAATTATTATAATATTTCTTCTTATCATCTTTTTTAATTAAAGGTTTTTCAGAAACGGAATGATCCGAAATAAAAAATGCTGGACAAAAAAAAGCCCAACCTTGGGGAAAGCTGGGCGATAAAACAAAAAATTGTGGAGAATCAGGCTAAATCACTATAAAAGTGTGAACTCTAACTTGATTTTCATATTATGTAAAATTCCCCTCAAAATGTAAAGCCGATTGCTCCAGTCAAGATTATAAAACATGCCCATTTAGCTCAAAAAACAGACACCTATTCTAAGATCCAAGCTGATGATGCTTTAAAATCAAGCAATCCAATCAAAGACCTGATGCGCCAGACATTTTGCACTTCTTGACACATTTATGAATTAACTCACCTATTATTAATTGTTTTAATAGATAAATATATTATAATTAATCGTATTAATTGATTAAAATAACAACATAATTTCTCCTTAATCTTTAGTCCCGATTCTATATTTAAAGTCTAGATTTTTGTTATACAAGAGTTTTTATATAAAATAGCTTCGGAGCCTAATACTTGAATTTTACACAAAATTAATACAATGATTTAGCTTAAAAAAATAGCGATTTCGAATTGGATTGACTTAATAAATTGTTACAATACAATACGTTTTATGTTGTACATCTTTTGTAACAAAATGGTAAATATCATGAAAAAACTAGGTTTAGCCACTGCTGTATTATTAGCGATGACCGGTGCTCAAGCATATCAATTCGAAGTTCAAGGTCAGTCAGAGTACATCGACAACACTGCAAATGACAAAGACTTCACTGGCGCTGTTCAAGGTACTTACTACTTCAAAGATGTAGACGCTTCTAAAGGTCCTTTAGCTGAAGCTGCTTTCCTGAACCAAGCTTCTAATGTTGCTCTAGCGTATAGCTATGGCGAAAACGGTCAAGAAGAAGCTGGACGTTCACGTACTGTAAATCATACTTACGGCGTAAAAGGTGAAGCTTACGTTCCAACTTCAGTTGTGCCTGTTTATGCAAGCGCTTCTTATAGCCATACCATTGCTGATAGCAAAACTGCTAACGCAACTGACGATCAAGGCGACCGTTATGCATTAGAACTTGGTGCTTTAGTTGCTCCTAACTTCTTAGTTGCTGTTGGTTATACCAGCGTTGCTGACCAAGCTTCTTTAGATGCATTCAATATTGTGTCTAACGGCGTTGCTAAAGCTGCTCTTGAATCTGCAACAATTGCTGATAAGACAGATGCGATCACTGCACGTACTAAATACGTTGGTGCAATCGACGGTACTAACATGTCAATTGGTTTTGAAAGCGGTTTAGTTTATGGTGAAGATACTGCCTACAACTTAGGTACAACTCTTTTCCTTAACCCACAGTTAAGCGTTGGTGCTTCTTATATGGAATCTAGCTTTGCTGGTTCTCCAGACAAAGCTTGGGGCGCGAACGTAAACTACTTCATTACTCCTGCTGTTGCAGTTGGCGCATCTTATGTAAATGCTAACTACGAAGCAAATCTTGCGCAAACTGCTCAAGTTCGTGATACTCAAACGATCGGCGTAAATGCCAAATTCCGTTTCTAATTTCTGATTAGATTCTGAATCAAAAAAGGACGCATATTGCGTCCTTTTTTATTGTTTTATGACTCTATTTACTCAGGCGTACGTACCAGACTTAAGAAGTGCAAATGACGTTCATATTGATCAATGATATCCTGCAATAGATCTTCTTGCGTCCACTCCATCACATCATAACCCTGCCCACCTTCTCTTAAAAAGACTTCTGCCTGATAGGAATCTACTCCCGCATTCTCCAGTTCAGCCATAAAGCTTGGACTTAAAGTCTGAGTGGCATTGACCTGATAGATAAAATTAATTTCATCCTGATGATCAACACGGAGCTGTATACCGTCTTCTAGCGGGCTAATCGCTACATGTAATCGGCGCCGTTTCAATTCACTTTGAAAGCTGAGAAATGCCTTATTCACCGTATTGTGAATATACTGCTGCACCTCTTCCTGAGTATGCGGATAATGCATGATCAGGCCTAAGCGCTGTTGCCAGCTGCGTGGATTCTGGATCGCACGCGGGGTAATCCGTGCGGCTTGCAGTGCATGCATTTTGGTGACATCCAGATGTAGGGCTTTGATTAATCCCCAACACATCAGCAGCATAATAAATGTAAATGGCAAAGCGCTCATAATCGTGGCCGATTGCAAGGCCTCTAAGCCACCGGCCAGCAAAAGGATGATGGCTAATAAAGCCATGAGTACGGTCCAGAACAGACGCTGCCAAGTCGGTGAATTATCACTTTTCGCTGTCAGATAATCAGTCACCAATGCCCCTGAATCGGCAGAAGTCACAAAGAACAGCATGACCAGTAAAGTTGCAATGATGCTGGTCACTGAGCTGAAAGGCAGATTGTTCAGAAATTCAAATAGGGCCACTGATGAATCACGCTGAACTGCCTCTAATAAGCCAGTATTGGCTTCATGCATAATGCTGTACAGTGCGGCATTGCCCATAAAGCCCATCCAGATCAGGGTAAATCCAGTCGGAATCAGCAATACACCCACGATAAATTCACGAATACTGCGGCCTTCCGAGACCCGGGCAATAAACATCCCGACAAATGGCGACCAGGAAATCCACCAGGCCCAGTACATGATGGTCCAGCCCCCAATCCAGCCACTTGGCTGATAGGCATACAGATTAAAGGTCATACTGAACAGATTTGAAACATACTGGCCGGCATTCTGAATAGTCGTCTGTAACAGATAAATACTCGGACCTGCCACAAAGACAAAAATCAGCAACAGCAGTGCAAGTACCAAATTTAGTTCAGATAAACGTTTAATTCCTTTGTCTAATCCAAAAAATACAGAAGTCGCCGCCATGGCACTGACCACAATAATCAAAATGACCTGAGTACTGGGTGCCTGTTCAATGCCAAACAAATAGTTCAAACCTGAATTGATTTGGGTCACCCCGAAACCAAGCGTAGTAGCGACACCAAATACCGTACCAATGGTGGCAAAGGTATCGACGCCATCTCCAATCGGTCCATAGATCTTTTGACCAATCAGCGGATACAAGGCCGAACGGATTTTTAAAGGCAATTGATGCCGATAAGCAAAATAAGCTAACGACAGGCCAACAAGCGTATAAATGGCCCAGGCATGTAAGCCCCAGTGGAAAAAGGTGACCCGCATAGATTGTTGTGCAGCCAGTACGGTTTCAGGTTCACCGGCAGGTGGCGTGACATAATGCATCACCGGTTCGGCCACACCAAAGAACATCAGGCCAATCCCCATTCCTGCGGTGAATAACATCGCAAACCAGGAGGCACTGCTATATTTCGGTTGACTATGCTCGGGCCCCAGTTTGATTTTGCCCATATCCGACAGGGCAATATAAGCCAGAAGGATGATAAATATCGCCACCGACAATACATAGAACCAGCTAAAGGACGTGGTAATCCACTGGTTCAGTTGCTGGGTAAAAACTGAAAAAGCATCGGGTGCAAATACGACCAACGCTAAAAATATCGCAATAATGGCGACAGTACTGATAAAAACATTTGGATTGATATTGGCAAAACAGGATGGTTTTGTGGAAGGCATACATCCTCCATTTTTTAAAAATTGGATCGACAAACAGCGTCAAATAATTATTGGTAAGGTCAAAATGATCAGACAGATTCAGTCTATGGGAGCTAGATCTCCTGCTATTTTAGGATGTGACACAAAATAAAGCCGTTAAGTTACTGTAACAAATACAATAAAAGGATGAGTCTCATTGCCCAGGCGGGTTTTCTCTATTTTTCACGTTCTTTTTATGCGGTAGACGTGCGATATATTGCAAGGCAATTAAGCGGGATACAATCAGCGCCAGATACATCACCCCGACAAACATCTGGATAATGGCTAGCATCCGTGCGACCGGACTGACCGGCATGATATCAGACAGTCCTGTTGCAGATTGCACACTGAAACTAAGAAAAATCAGATCCAGCCAGGGTTGATAGGCTTGCAGATCGGGGTCTGAAAAGCTGTACGGCACCAGCAGCTGACAGATACTGTAGAGGAAGGCAAAGCCCCAGGCCAGCAAGGTAAATACTGCGCCAGCGGCAAAGAGTTCATCCTTGGTCAGATAACGGTCATGAAACATATAACGCAGTAGGCCATAGGCTGCACTAAAATAAGCACCAGCTTCAAACAGGTGGGCGGTGACATGGATCCAGGTATAACGCAGTCCCAGCACAATCAGGGAGGAAAAGAGAATTGCGCCGGCGACAAAGCTGAGTCCTAAAATGGTAAACATCGGAGTCTGGCGAATGACTCTGGCAATCACCAGCAAAACCAGAACACCCAGTACCCAGGTTCCCGCCCGATAAGACATGCTTCCATAACTCAATACCGACAAGAGCAAGATCAGCAATTGCAGGCACAACAGCCATGCCGAAGGCAAATGGGTAAAGCTGTTCCAGAACTGCTGCAGAGATTGCTTCATAATGCCCTTCTTGTTGCTATTCTTGTTACTATCTTCATGTAGGGAATACATTGTTATTGTTAACAGATTTTAACATAGCATGCTCAAAGCCACTTGCAGATATACGATTTGTATGAAAATTACTGAAATAACACTGCACAAATCCAGCCAGCTCAATGCAATACGGCATTTATCCTAAAGAAAAAACTTGATGATATCTCCATAAAAAAAGCCCCTGACGGGGCTTTTTTAGCGTAGCGCAGATCTTAGTGATCCGATGCGCCTGAGATACCAATACCGGTTTGTGAGCGTACAAACTGCGCATCAAAGGCTTTGCGTTCTGCCTGAGCCTGTGCCGAATTATCCGTCACAGAGAACAACCAGCAGCACAAGAATGACAATGGCATCGCGAAGATTGCAGGACCATTGAACGGGTTCACTGGCGTATCAGAAATACCCAAAGTATCGACCCATACTGCTTTAGACAGCACAATCAAGGTTACTGCGGTTACCAGACCGGCAACACCACCAATAACTGCACCACGTGTCGTCAAACCTTTCCAGAACATAGACAATACTAGTACCGGGAAGTTGGCACATGCCGCAACCGAGAATGCCAGACCGACCATGAAGGCTACGTTTTGTTTCTCGAACAGAATCCCGAGAATCATCGCGAAGATCGCAAGACCTAAAGTCGCAATTTTAGACATACGTAGTTCAGATTCAGGCGTGGTTTGGCCTTTCTTCAACACGTTGGCATACAAGTCATGCGAAATTGCTGAAGCACCTGACAGGGTCAAACCAGCAACGACTGCAAGAATCGTGGCAAATGCAACTGCAGAAATGAAGCCCATGAACAGGTCACCGCCCACTGCATCAGACAGGTGCACCGCCGCCATGTTATTACCACCGACCAGCTCCAGCTTGCCAGTCACTGCCATTTTCGCAACATCAAGGAATTGCGGGTTGTTCGATACATACAGAATCGCACCGAAACCAATGATGAAGGTGAGCAGGTAGAAATAACCAATAAAGCCTGTAGCAACCACGACTGATTTACGCGCTTCTTTGGCATCTTTTACCGTGAAGAAACGCATCAGGATATGTGGCAGACCTGCTGTACCAAACATCAATGCCAGACCTAAAGAAATCGCATCAATCGGATTAGACGCCAGACTACCCGGCCCCATGATCTTGGTGGCATCTGTCAGGCTTAAATCATGTACTTTTGAATAAACACCAATCGCCTGTTCAAACATGTTGGTAAAGCTGAAGCCCACGCCTTTCATGACCATGAATGCCATAAAGGTCGCACCAGACAGCAACATTACCGCCTTGATGATCTGTACCCAAGTGGTTGCCAACATACCGCCGAACATCACGTAAGCCATCATCAACAAGCCAACGATCACGACTGCAATATTATAGTTCAGACCGAATAGAAGTTTAATCAGCTGACCTGCACCCACCATCTGTGCAATCAGGTAGAACGCAACCACAACCAGCGAGCTTAAAGCAGCCAAGGTACGTACCGGTTTTTCCTGCAAGCGGAAAGACACTACGTCTGACAGGTTGTATTTACCCAGGTTACGCAGACGTTCTGCCACCAGGAACAATACAATCGGCCAGCCCACCATGAAACCCAGTGAATACAGCAAGCCATCAAAACCGGACAGGAATACCATCGCGGAAATACCCAGGAACGATGCAGCTGACATATAGTCACCGGCAATCGCCAGGCCATTCTGGAAACCGGAAATACCGCCACCGGCAGTATAGAAGTCTTTGGTATTGGTGGTTTGTTTTGCTGCCCATTTGGTAATAAACAGCGTAGCACCTACGAAAATCACAAACATGATAATCGCGTGCCAGTTGGTCGCCTGCTGTTCTGCTGCACCCAGATCGGGACCAGCGAATGCAACGCCTGAAGCCACTATCGTGGTCGCCAGGGCAATAAGAGAATTCCATTTCATCTTAGTGGTGTCCTTTTTCATGCGCAATCGCTTCGACTTCACGGATTGCTTCTTCAGTCAATTGATCAAGTTTGTTATTGGCAATGTAGGAATACACACCACACAAGATAAACGACAGGACAATGATACCCAGACCAAGTGGAATACCCCACGTGGTCACACCACCTGAAATTGAAGACAATAGAAATTCTTTGTTGTAACCAACCAGCAACATGAAACCCACATAGACAAATAGCATAATGCCGGTCAACGTCCAGCTGAGCATACTTTTCTTGCGGACCATTTCCTTGAATTTTGGATTTTGTAGAATACGATCTACTTGTACCTCATCCATAATTACTACTCCTGTAGCCCAACCTTGGGCTGCCTATTTTTTAATTCGAATTATCACTGTTGCAAGTTAACAATAATCGTAGGTGCTTGTAATTTAGACTTTGGTCGTTAAAAAATGATCAATTTAAACTGTAGCGTTCACGATGCGTTATCATAGCGGCATGCTCAGTACACATCAGGCTATATGAACAGTTGGCTCATCATAGGGGTACTCGCCCTCTATATCGCATTACTCTTTATCTGCGCTTTCTACGGGGAAAAACATGCCAGCCGGCTGAGTACCCGTGGGCGCATGCTATTGTTTAGTTTAACTTTAGGAGTGTACTGCTCCTCCTGGACCTTTTACGGCGCCACGGGTGCTGCGGTACGTGAAGGCATTATTTTCCTGCCGATCTATCTGGGTCCGCTGCTCTTTGTTGCTGTCGGCTATGACATCTGGCGCCGTCTGGGACGGGTGAGACAGCATCATGCCATTTCTTCGATCGCTGACTTTGTCGCAGCACGCTATGGTAAAAGTGGTCCCCTCGCCTCGCTGGTGACCATTCTGGCGGTGGTGGCGATTGTGCCTTATCTGGCCTTACAGTTACGTGCGATTGCCCTGAGTGCCGCCGTCATTCTGGAGCCTTCCGCAGGTGTAACCGGCACGACCAATGGCGTACTGTTTCTGACCGGGGTTCTGGCAATACTGGCGATGATGTTTGGTACCCGGCAGATTGCCAATACTGAACAGCATGGCGGCCTGATGCTGGCCGTGGCATTTGAGTCTTTTGTCAAACTCTTCGCCCTGCTGGCAGTTGCCTGTTTCTTTATGTTTGAAGCACCAGAAAATCTGGCACAGATCAGTAGCGATATCAGCACTACTTTTCATGATGTACAACTGTTTGGCGTGCCACAAAGTTTCTGGATTCAGACCCTGCTCGCGGCACTGGCCATTATCTGCCTGCCGCGTCAGTTCCATGTAGCTGTGGTTGAGCTACGTGATGAAAAACATATTCGTGGTGCGCGGCGTTGGTTTGCAGTTTATTTGATTCTGACTACCTTGGCGATTATTCCAATTGCCAGCTGGGCGCTACATGCTGCACCGCAATATCTGGCCATTCCGGATGTGGCGGTCCTGTCCTTACCACTTAGCTATAATCAGGACTGGTTGACCTTATTGGCATTTCTGGGTGGTTTCTCTGCCTCTACCGGGATGCTGCTGGTGTCTTCCGTGGCACTGTCAATCATGCTCAGCAATGACCTGATCATGCCGGCGTTGTGGCGTTTAAAGCTGATTTCCCGGCATGACAAACGCTTGCCGCTGGTGCTGAAATTTACCCGTCGGGTCTGTATTCTGGGCGTGATGTTGATGGGCTTCCTGTTCTTCAATTTCTTTAATGATATTGACCAGTTGTCGGTTTTTGGTCTGTTGGCATTTAGTGCGGTGGCACAATTCGCCCCTGCCCTGATCGGTGGCCTGTACTGGCGTGGCGGTAGTAAACAGGGTGTCTATGCCGGACTGTTGACCGGTTTTGCCTTGTGGGCTTATACCCTGCTGTTTCCGACCATTTTGCGCAGCCTGCCCGAAGCCTATAGCAGCTTTAGCCAAAGCTTGCTGAATCAAGGTCCTTTTGGCTGGAACTGGTTAAGACCGGAAGCCCTGATTGGTTTTGAGTCTTTTGATCCGCTGACGCATGGAGTAGTCTGGGCACTGGGCTTAAATACCCTGCTGTATATCTGGATTTCCCGTATTTTCCGTCCGAGTATTGCCGAACAGATTCAGGCCGAAAGTTTCTTCTATTATGAAACCAAGCCACTACCCTCGCAGAGTCCTTCTACCGAGGTCAGCTATTCGCATCAGGATGTCGCACGTTTAAAAGTCGGTGACCTGATTACCCTGGCCAAACGCATTACCGGTGAAGGGCCTACTACCCGCGCTTTTCAGCAGTTCTGCACCCAAAACAGTGTTGAACTGAATGAAAACAGCAGTGCCAATGGCATGTGGTGGCGTTTCACTGAGCAATATCTGGCGGGGACTATCGGGGCAGCCTCGGCACGTACCCTGTTGACCACAGCTATGGTTAATAATGGTTTGGCATTGGGTCAGGTCGCCAATATTCTCGATCAGGCCTCGCAATGGCAACGCTTTAATCAGAACCTGATCATGACCATGATTGATCACATGACCCAAGGGGTCAGCGTAGTCGATGAAAACATGTGTCTGGTCGCATGGAACAATCAGTATCTGAAACTGTTCGATTATCCGACCGATATTGTCTATGTCGGTTGTCCAATCGCAGACCTGATCCGTTATAACGCTGAACGTGGTGAATGTGGCCCGGGCTCGGTTGAAGAACATGTACGGAAACGGATTCACTGGATGCAGGTCGGCAGTGCCCATGAATTTGAACGGATTCGTAAAGATGGCCGCGTCATTCAGATGCGCGGCAATCCGATCGAAGGCGGCGGGTTCGTTACCACTTTCGCCGATATTACTGCCTTCCGTGAAAATGAAGCCGTGCTTGAAGCCCGCGTTCAGGACCGTACCCAGCAGCTGGCCGATGCATTGTCCGAGCAGCAACTGGCGCGTGAACAGGCCGATAAGGCCAATATGTCAAAAAGCCGCTTCATTGCAGCCGCCAGTCATGACCTGTTGCAGCCAATGCATGCCGCGCGCCTGTTCAGTACCGCACTCGAACAAAGCGTGCAGAATGATGAAGACCGCAAGACCTTACAACAACTGGATCGTGCTTTGCATGGTGCAGAAAGCATGTTGTCTGCCCTGCTGGATATTGCCCGACTGGAAGGCGGCACCATTCAGCCGAAACGTCAGGCTTATCCGCTGCATGACCTGCTCAGCGATCTGGAACTCCAGTTCAAATCCATCGCTGCACAGCGTGGTATCAAGTTCAGTGTGCATGATGCACAGTTCTGGATTGATACCGATCCACAATGGATTCGCCGCATTATCCAGAACTTTGTCAGCAATGCGTTGCGTTATACTGCCAGAGGTAAAGTGGTGGTCGGTGTATTACGTTCGAGCAGCAGACCGAATCATATCCGTATTGGCGTCTGGGATACTGGCCCGGGCATTGCCGAAGAACAGCGCATCAAACTGTTTCAGGAATTTGAACGTTGCGGCCACACCTCGCCTTGGGGTGAACAGGGTCTGGGCCTAGGTTTGGCGATCGTACAACGCATGACCAGCATGCTGGACTATCCGGTACATGTGTCTTCTGCGCTGGGTAAAGGTTCCTGCTTTATGATTGAAGTGCCTGTGATCGAAGCACCAAAAGTTGTCGCAGCACCGGTTCAGGCCGTACCTTTAAAGAGCAAGGCCTTTAAGATTCTGTGTCTGGATAATGATGAAACCATTCTGGAAGGCATGTCGACCTTATTGACCAAATGGGGCTATCAGGTGTTTAAAGCCACTGAACCTGAACAAGCAGCCATGCTGATTCAGCAGGAAAATATTCAGGTCTGGCTGGTGGATCAACATCTGAATCAGGACAAGATCGGTCTGGATTTCATTCTGGAACATCGTTCGAAGGATATTCCGGTCGCGTTGATTACCGCCGATTCCGATCCGGAATTGCCGCAACGTCTAAAAGAGCTAAACATTGTTCTGCTGAAAAAACCGCTGAAACCGGCCTCATTACGTTCATGGTTATCTGGACTGAAAATTTCCGACTCCTAAGTAGATAACGATCTGATCAATGCCCATTTCACACCCTGAAATGGGCATTTTTTATACTCAACTGCCACATAAACTTACCTAGCTTGCATAAAATTTATTCTAATGTGCTAAAAGCAGCAAATATGCCGAAAATACAGCTGAATAAATTGACCAAAATGCTCATTTTTTAATTCACTATGGCAAAAACTGACGAATGTATTAATGTACATGTGTACACTTAGTTACAATTAATTATCTTATTGTTTTTAATAAAAATTAAAGAGTAATTTTCCACTACTATAACTTTAGTCGTATTTTTATCCCTTGTACTTGGCTCTAAAAATAGAGGAATAAGAAACGATCAGTTTCCATCTCATGTAGCCTTAATTTTTTTGGTCGCTGATCTATTTCTGCATATCGGAGTTCTTCACATGAACATAGATCAAAACCAAGGCCTGAATCAGACCCAGCAGTTTCACCGTCAATATGGCGCCAACGCCTTATTGCCAAGCATTGACTGGGCACAGATCTTTAAATACAGCAAGCTGAATGATGCCCAGTATCAGGCACTGGAAACGCTGTATCAGAGTGCAGTACCCCTGGCACTGCAAGTCTTTGATGAATTACATTTTGATGTCTTTGAACCTTATGCCTACAAGCCGCAAGGTCTGGGACTATTTGAAAAGATTGCTGAACAGGAAGACAAGCTGATTCAGTCTTTAGAAGCTGAAACAGAGGACCTTCCAGCAAAAACCCGTCATCAGATCTGGAGCATGTTGCTGCGTGGTGGCGCGGTACTGGTCTTTAAGGCCTGGCTGGGTAAAGTCAAAAATGAAGAAGATTGTCTGGACACCAGCCAATTTGATGAGCTGTCTGATCTGTTATTTATCAAAACCTGCCCACATGAGCTGGCGCAGCGTTTACATGTCGATCCGAATACGCGCGACGAACATGTCTTCCTGATGTATGACAATGAAGTTTATCTGGATCGTTTTAACAGTCTGGAAACTGCGGCACTGTTTGTGGATCTGGGTGTATATGATGCGACTTTCCTGAGTCTGCGTGATGATCGCGTGGCGGAATATCTGAAATCGAAAGGTTATGTCACTGAAGAGCAGATTGACGAATTGCAATGTGCCTTAAATCCATTGTTTTGTGATGATTTCACCCGCAAGCAGGATTATATCGCCTAGCTGACTCAGGCCTTTGCACTCAATTTTTCAGATTTCACCCATAAAAAAAGACCTCCAAGGAGGTCTTTTTCAATTCGGCTATGCAGAACTTACATTTTGCGGTCTTCAATATTCAGTGCATTAATGGCCAATACCGCTTGTGTCCGGTTTTGTACTCCGAGTTTACGGAAGATTGCCGTCACATGCGCTTTAATCGTCGCTTCTGACACATCCAGTTCATAAGCGATCTGCTTGTTTAATAAACCTTCAGCCACCATCATCAATACCCGGAACTGTTGCGGCGTCAAAGACTGGATCCGTTCTGCCAAAGCCGTTTCATCGGCAGCACGCGGATCAAAATTCATATTGGCTGGCAGATTTGGTGGTAACCAGATTTCACCTTCAAGCACTTCACGAATCGCGTCACCAATATGGCTTGGATGGGCAGATTTAGGAATATAGCCCATCGCACCATGTGCAATAGCACGCTGGATGATGCTGACTTCTTCATGTGCAGACACGACAATAATCGGTAAAGACGGATACTGTGCGCGGACATGCACCAAGGCAGAAAAGCCAGAAGCACCCGGCAGGTTTAAATCCAAGAGCACAAGATCAGGCTCAGGGCCATTTTCTAGACGTTCATAAAATTCATTGACTGCCGCAGTTTCATGAATCTGGGCTTGTGGCAGGCTATAACGTACAGCTTGAATCAAGGCATGACGAAATAGTGGATGATCATCAACGATTAAAATATTCATAGGCAACGTGAGAGAGATCTTGGCACGGTAGCCTCTATTCTAACCACACAACCCGGTTAAGGATATGCAAGACACTACAATTTTTAAAATAATATGCAGTTTTTCTTCAAAATTGCCCATTTTTGCACTATTGCAATAATTGTTTAATTCTCATCACTTTTTTATATATCATTTATTCCTCACTGAAAAAGCTTATCTTTATTCAATATAAATATAAATATCAATTACTTAAATGCAAAACCTCCTTAAGAATCGAGCCTTTGTCGTATATCGTAAAATTAGATAACTTTTCAGCTTTTCGTTATTTTACAGCCCTTCGCTGAATCGGGATTAATAGGGTCATTCCGAGATTAACCCTATTTTCAGGTTCTAAATATGTCTAATTTTAATGCGCAAAAACCCTTAAATATTGTTGCCGTATCTGGCGGTTTAAATCATCCCTCAAAAACCGAAGCCTTGGTTCAGGCCATTCTGGATGAGCTTGGGGAAGCGACACCAATCAATGTGCATTTCATTAAATTTAGTGAAATTGGTTCGCTCTTGGGCGGCGCGATTTATCGCAATCAGTTGCCGCAACGCGTTCAGAATGATCTGGCAGCAGTAGAAGCCGCAGATGCGCTGATTGTTGGCACTCCTGTGTACCGCGCTTCATTTACCGGCCTGTTCAAGCATTTCTTTGACTTTGTTGAGCAAACGGCGCTGGTCGATGTTCCGGTATTACTGGCAGCTTCTGGTGGCAGTGACCGTCATGCGCTGGTGCTTGAACATCAACTGCGTCCTTTATTCAGCTTCTTTCAGGCACAGACTTTACCGATTGGGGTCTATGCCACCGACCGCGATTTCACCCCTGAATATACCATTCACAGTGAACTGCTTCGCGACCGGATTACCCTGGCTGTGGCACGTGCCTTGCCGATTCTTGAATGGGCACCAGCCAAGGGACAACGTGCTGAAGTCATCAAAGAAAAAACCATTCAAGCGAGTCAAAATCTGGGCATTAACAAGCAGATCGAACAGGAAGAAGTGCTGCCTTCAGCAGCCGTGCCGAGCCTGGATGCCGCAGAATCGCGCTTGCACAGCAAGAAAGCACCAAAGACTCAAGTGGCTTGAACACAGCATTGCAGAGGGTGATGAATATGTCGAATGATAAAAATATCGTATTTGCCTATTGGGTGCCGAATGTCAGTGGTGGCCTGGTGGTTAGTAATATCGAGCAGCGCACCGACTGGAGCTATGACTATAACGTGCGTCTGGCACAAACCGCTGAACAGGCAGGCTTTGATTATGCTCTGACCCAGATCCGTTTTACTGCCGGCTATAACGCAGAAAACCAGCATGAATCGGTCAGCTTCAGTCATGGCATTCTGGCCAAAACTGAACGCCTGAAAGTCATTGCCGCGATTCTGCCGGGTCCATGGAAGCCGGCACTGGCTGCAAAACAACTGGCGACGATTGACCATCTGAGCAATGGCCGGATCGCGATCAATGTGGTCAGTGGCTGGTTCCGCGGTGAGTTTGATGCCATTGGTGAAGAATGGCCGGAACATGACGAGCGTTATGCCCGTTCGGAAGAGTTTATCCGTAGCCTGAAAGGGGTCTGGAGCCAGAATAACTTTAATTTTGAAGGTAAATATTATCAATTCAAAGACTATACCCTGAGTCCAAAACCGCTACAAAAACCGCTACAAAAACCGCATATTGAAATCTTTCAGGGCGGCAGTTCCCGGGCAGCACGTGATATGGCTTCTCGCGTATCTGACTGGTACTTCACCAATGGCAATACCCCGGAAGAGCTGAAAAAACAGATCGATGATATTCGTGAAAAAGCCAAGGCAAATCATCACTCGGTGAAAATCGGCGTAAATGCCTTTGTGATTGCACGGGATACCGAAGAAGAAGCTCAGGCTGTATTGCAGGAAATTATTAGCAAGGCCAATGTGCAGGCAGTGAAATCTTTTGGTGAAGCGACCCGTGAAGCCGGCGCAGCAAGTCAGGAAGGTGAAGGCAACTGGGCCAAATCCACCTTTGAAGATCTGGTGCAATACAATGACGGGTTCCGCACCAATCTGATCGGGACACCGCAGCAGATTGCTGAACGGATTATCGAACTGAAGAAAGTCGGTGTCGATCTGATTCTCTCAGGCTTCCTGCATTTTATTGAAGAAGTCGAATATTTTGGCCAGAAGGTGCTGCCTTTGGTCCGTGAGCTTGAAGCACAACAGGCAACGCCTGTGCAGCAAGAAGAAGCTGAGCCCGTATAATCATTCCAATCAATCTCAGCAGACTCACTCCCTCCCTCAAGGCTCGGCTTGGGGGATTTTTTTATGTGATAAAATTGTTGTCTGGCTAGGTTTGAGACCAGCAATTCCTTAAAATTCTGCACTAACGACTTTCCAAGAATTTTAACAATGCAACTGATCTGGTTTCGTCAAGACCTCCGCATTCATGATCATGCCGCGCTCTGGCATGCCACCCAGCAAGGCAGCTGTATAGCACTGGTGGTGCTCTCTCCTGAACAATGGAAGCTGCATCAGGATGCCCGGATTAAAATCGATTTTTATCTGCGCCGCCTCGGCATCTTAAAGCAGCAGTTAACGCAGCTGAATATTCCATTAATCATTTTAAATATTCCCTTATGGCAAGACCTGCCTGCAGAAATGCGAAGCCTGTGCCAAAAACTGCAGATTGATACGCTACATGCCAATATTGAAGTGGGCGTGAATGAACTGCAACGTGATGCACAGATACAGCAGATGCTGGAACAGCAGCAGATCCGGGTCGAGCTGTATCATGATCGCAGCCTGTTTCCACTGATCAGTATCCGTAACCAGTCCAATCAACCCTATCAGGTCTATAGCGCATTCAAGAAAAAATGCTATGAACGACTGATTCAGAATATACCGGGCTACTATCCTGCCATTCAGGCTCAAGATCCGTTTAAATTACCAGACCAGCTGACCAGCTTTGATCTGGAAAAATTTGCGGCTGATTATAAGGTCGGTCATACTGCCCAGCTCTGGCCTGCAGAAGATCAAGCTGCCTTTGAGCTACTCGATGACTTTATCGGGGACAAAATGGTTCACTATAAAACCGAGCGTGATTTACCTGCAGTCGATGGTACCAGCCGCCTGTCACCGTATCTGAATATCGGTATTCTCTCAATCCGCCAATGTATGCAGGTCCTGTTTGAGGACGGATATTTCCAGATTGATAATATCGGTCAGCAGACCTGGCTGGATGAACTGCTCTGGCGCGAATTTTATCTGCATACCCTGTTTGATTTTCCCCGTGTATCCAGACATCGGCCTTTTAAGGAAAATACCGATAACATCCAGTGGCGCAATGCACCAGATGATTTGGCTGCCTGGCAACAAGGACAAACCGGGATTCCGATTGTCGATGCTGGCATGCGGCAAATGCGAGCCACTGGCTGGATGCATAACCGGGTGCGCATGATTACTGCGATGTTTCTATGTAAAAACCTGCTGATTGACTGGCGTCTGGGAGAAAGCTGGTTCATGCAGCATCTGATTGATGGCGATTTGGCAGCGAACAATGGCGGTTGGCAATGGTGTGCCTCGACCGGCATGGATGCCGTACCTTATTTCCGGATTTTTAACCCGGTCAGCCAGTCACAGAAGTTTGACCCGAATGGGGATTACATCCGTCAATGGGTGCCAGAACTGACACATCTGAATGCTAAATCTATTCATGAACCCTATGCTAAAAATCCGGATCTTGCACTGGATTATCCAAAACCGATTGTGGATTTAAAAGCCTCTCGTGTAAGAGCGATTGAAGCGTTTAAGCAAATTTAAAACCAAACTTTTTCATCCCGAATAAAACAGCCTCCGATAAAGAGGCTGTTTTATTTTTAGATCAGGAATAAAAACTCGGATCAGGCACTTTTCCAGTCAGCACCCATTCCCCCACTTCCTGATATTTATAATCGATCGGGTCATGCAAGGTCTGGGTGCGGACATTGCGCCAGAAACGGTCAAGATTGAGCTTGGCCGTGGTGGCCCGCGCACCCATCACCTGGAAAATATTCTGGGTAATATAGAGAGAGGTATTGGTTGCGGCAATTTTGGCTGTGGCAATGGCAACTGAGACTTCACCGCGCTGCTCAGCTGTTAAATCATTCCCAAGCTCCCAGGCTGCCTGTAAAGTCTGAACCGCTTTATCTGCCAGTAAGCGTACACCTTCCAGTTGTACATAAAACTCGGCAAAATGCTTCTGGATAAAAGGATCATTCACCGCATCGTCTGCCAGTGATTTGGACCAGGCTTTTTGGGTCTGTACACCCTGTCTGGCAATTTCAAATGCCCCTTCTGCCACGCCCAAAAACAGATGTACGAAAATCAGCTGGGCAATCAAAGGCCGTAGACTGGAATACGGCGTACTCAGTGGACCCGGATTTAACAGCAATTCATCTTCATGAATTTTGACCTGCTCAAAATGGCTGGTACCACTGTCGGTCTGGCGTTGGCCCATATTGTTCCAGTCGCCCAGAAAGCTCACGCCCTCTCGCCAGGTAGGAATCACTCCTATCAGTAATTTTCCTGCTTCGTCATAACCTGAACACAGCAACATATCCGAATCAATCGAACCTGAGCAGAAGCTTTTATCACCATGGAAAATATATTCGTTTTCTGAAACTTTTGTAACTGTGGTGCGATGGTCCAGCGGATTTAGAGTATTACCCCAGAATAGATTATTTTGGGCAGTCTGTTCAAACCACGGGCCATATTGTTCAGGTTGAGAAAATAATTGAACGGTCGCAATCAGCAAATGGTGAAAGCCGTAGACATGGGCCAATGAACTGTCGACTTGGGCAATGGTCTGAATGGTGCTAAAAATGGTCTGCCAGTCGGCACCCTGACCACCATAGTGCTTCGGAATAGACAGGCCAAGCAAGCTACTCTGGCGAATCAGGTCACGTTCGGCTTTAGGATTCCCACCTTGCCGATCCCGCTCTGCTGCAGTCAAAGCAAAAATTTCAGCAAGTTTCTGGGCAATATCGACAGGAGACTGATTTAAATATGGGGATTGTGCATTCATTATTTTAACTCATGTTCAGCATGGAAACAGCTTAGCAGATCAGGGTACTGACCTATATCCGAAAGCATGCAGAGCTTATGACTGATATAAAAATACCGGCAGAATGCCGGTATTGGAACCGCTTGAATTTAAACTTTATTACGCTGTACCTCTGCGATCAAATGATCCACCACCTGCGGTTCAGCCAGGGTTGAAGTATCTCCGAGACTATCCAGCTCATCGGCTGCAATTTTTCGCAGGATCCGCCGCATGATTTTGCCGGAGCGGGTTTTTGGCAAGGCCGGTGCCCAGTGCAAGGCGTCTGGTGTAGCCACTGGACCAAGAATCTTGCGTACCCAGCTGACCAGTTCTCCACGTAATTGATCTGAACTGGCAACATCAGCCTGCAAAGTCACAAAGGCACAAATGCCCTGACCTTTAATGTCATGCGGCATACCCACTACAGCGGCCTCAGCCACCGATTCATGCGCCACCAGTGCACTTTCAATTTCTGCCGTACCTAGACGATGTCCGGACACATTCAGGACATCATCGACACGACCGGTAATCCAGTAATAACCATCTTTATCGCGACGCGCGCCATCTCCGGTAAAATAGGTTCCCGGATAGGTCGAGAAATAGGCTTCGATAAAACGCTCCGGGTCTCCCCAAATGGTACGCATCTGACCCGGCCAAGAATCCTTAATCACCAGATTTCCCTCAGCTTCACCCTCCAGTTCCTTGCCATCGGCATCGACAATAGCCGGTTGTACCCCGAAGAAAGGCCGTGTCGCAGAACCTGGTTTTAAATCAGTCGCACCCGGCAATGGCGTAATCATAAAACCGCCAGTTTCGGTTTGCCACCAGGTATCGATGACGGGACAGCGGCTTTCACCGACCACGGTGTAGTACCAGTTCCAGGCTTCCGGATTAATTGGCTCACCGACCGATCCTAAAATTCTCAGGCTGCTACGGTCACTTTCCCGTACAAAAGCATCGCCCTCACGCATCATGGCGCGGATCGCGGTCGGTGCAGTATAGAGAATGGTCACGTTATGCTTATCAACAATATGTCCAGTACGCGCCCAGCTTGGATATTGCGGCACACCTTCAAACATCACGGTGGTGGTACCATTCGAAAGTGGCCCATACAGTACATAGGAATGCCCGGTGATCCAGCCCACATCTGCGGTACACCAGAATACATCATCCTGCTTGATATCAAATGCTTCACGGAAGGTGCAATTCACATAGGTCAGATAACCGCCAGTGGTATGCATCACGCCCTTGGGCTTGCCGGTGGAACCTGAGGTATACAGGATAAACAGCGGATCTTCGGCATTCATCGGTTCCGGTGGACAGATATCATTCACCGACATAATTTCCATGTGGTACCACAGGTCACGCCCTTCCTGCATTTCAATCGGGTTACCGGTACGGTGCACCACCATGACATTCTGGATGGATTCTGTACCAGGAAGTTTCAGGGCTTCATCGACATTGGCTTTCAGTGGAATGGCTTTACCGCCGCGCATGCCGGAATCAGCAGTAATCACCATTTTGGCCTGACAGTCCTCAATCCGGCTGGCTAAAGAGTCCGGCGAGAAGCCACCAAAGACCACGCAATGCACTGCCCCAATCCGGGCACAGGCCAGCATGGCAATCGCGGCTTCAGAGACCATCGGCATATACAGCATGACCCGGTCGCCTTTCTGAATGCCATTTTTCTTCAGCACATTGGCAAAACGGCAGGTTTCATCATGCAGCTCGGCAAAGGAAATAATCTTGTGCCGCGAAGGATGATCCCCTTCCCAGATGATGGCCGGTTTATAAGGATGTTCTTTCAGGTGCCGATCCAGACAGTTGGCACTGACATTGAGCTGACCATCGGCAAACCATTCGATTTTAAAATCGTCTTTGTTAAAGCTGGTATTTTTGACTTGGGTAAAGGGCTTGATCCAGTCCAGACGTTGCGCCTGTTCTGCCCAAAATTTATCTGGCTGTTCTATAGAATATTGATAACGTTCAAAGTACTGGTCTTCGAGCGTACGTGCTGTTTTTTTAAATTCTTCGGGTACTGGATAGATCTCTTGCATAGGTCACTTCCTTGATTTTGTTCTATCTCATCACGAGAGGTTAATGCTGCGTTGTTGATTGTTTTTTATGCATAATGGCAGTATGGCCTGCTTATTTCAAATCCGGCAATCATGCTTTCGTCGTAGATTATTTATACAAATTCAATCAAAATAAACCACAACTTACAGTACAGAATCTTCTGCGCAACTGTGTATGATCTGTAGCACAGCCCTTTAAAAATAAAATTGATCGCTTGTAGTTATTTCATCTGATTTAGCAGGATACCCTTTATGAAATCGCCTGAATCTCCCTACTTTAACCCGCCTGCGCTGCCTGCAACCGATCATCCCCTGTCGATGAAAGGTCGCTTCGGGCGCTTGAGCTTTATTGCCTGGTCGGCATTTCTGTATTTCATTTTTTTATTTGGCAGTATCGCACTGGGTCTCAGCATTGATATTGTGAATATTTCTACCCACTCCATGGATCCCAACTGGCTGATTTCACTGCAAGGTTTGGCCAGTATTGTTGTACTGGCCATGGTTCTGGTCTATGTGTATTTCGCTTTAGTGGTGACCGTTCGCCGTTTGCATGATATGAACCGCAGTGGCTGGTGGGCGCTATTATTTTTGCTGCCGCTAGTAAACATTTTTGTATGGCTTTATATCGTTTTTGGTTCGGGCGATCGAGGCACTAATCAGTATGGTCCGGCACGGATGACCTTGCTCTGGGAAAAAATTCTGGCCTGGCTGATGATTATCCTGACCCTGCTTAGCTTGTTGGGATCTATCGCTTTATTCAGTTATATGAGCGGTGAAGAACAAACACCTACCCCTACTGAAATGATGCAAAAAACCACCAAATACTTTTAACAACAGCGCCGTTATTTTTAAAATTATCCACTGGTGACTTCGAGCCCTTATTAATTTTTTGCTGAACATCAGGCAAAATAGGCAAAATTTGAATTGTGGAATTTTTGTGGCAGAGCAAAACAATACCTTAAGCCAGGTAACAGAGGGCACCACGGAGTTGTTACATCAGGCAACTGAGAAAACGACCCAGACCGTGATTGAACATACCGCCAAGTATAATGATGCCTACAGCACCATTGACAAAATCATGGAGGGCTTCTGGGAGCGTGTGCCTTATTTCTGTATCGCACTGATCGTGATTACGATTTTCTGGTTACTCTCCAAAGTCTTCAAGTTTTTCGTACGTAAAACTTTGGAAAACCGTTCTTATACCCGTCAGAATCTGGTGTTGGTACTCAACCGTGTCGGCAGTACCTTTATTATTTTCTTTGGTATTCTGATTGGACTGGTGATTGCTGTTCCTGGCTTTACCCCAGGTCAGCTGATGAGTGCCCTCGGGATTGGTTCGGTCGCGATCGGTTTTGCCTTCAAGGATATTTTCCAGAACCTGCTTTCTGGCGTGTTAATTCTGCTCAGTGAACCGTTCAAGATTGGCGACGATATTATCGTGAATGGCATGGAAGGGACGGTTGAAGATATCCAAATTCGTGCGACCTTTTTACGCTCACCGGATGGCCGTCGTATCGTCATTCCGAATGCAACGGTCTACACCAGTGCGGTCACGGTGAATACCGCCTATACCCGTCGCCGCTGCGAATTCGTCGTGGGTATCGGCTATGAAGATGACATCCAGAAAGCCAAGGACCTGATTACCGCTATTTTAGATAAAGATCCGACCATCCTCAGCCAACCGGGCTTTAGTGTCAATGTGACGGCGCTGGCTGACTTTTCCATTACCCTGAAAGCCTTCTGGTGGGTCGATACCACTGAAACCGGCACCGGAACTTCAATCAGTGCGGTGCAGGAACGTGTGATTCAGGCTTTTGCCGAGCATAATATTTCGATTCCGTATCCGGTACAGGAAGTCAAAGTCTATCGTGGTGAGGGCAATGAAGAGGCTTCAGCCCGTGCTAAACAGTCGACCTAAAACATAAGGAATCACGGTTTCTGTACGGATAATACGGTTGCCCAGGCTCACAGCCTGGCAGCCGTTTTTTATGAGTAAATCAACTTCATATGGAATAAATCCACCCTCCGGACCAATAATAATCGTACAGGGATGCTCAATCGCAAATGGCATCGCTTGCTCTGCATAAGGATGTGCCACATAAGCCGGACCATCCGTACTAATCAAACCCGGCAAGATATCTTCAACAAAGGGTTTAAAGCGTTTATATAGCTCGATTTTCGGAGCAATCGTATCGCCTGCCTGTTCCAGTCCCAGCTCGATATAATGATTTAACTGCTGTAAAAATGGGGTTTGCCAATAGCTTTTATCGACGCGATAGCTATGCAGTAAAATGATTTTTTCAACGCCCAAAGTGACACTGTCCATGATCAGACGGCGCAGTACTTTCGGACGTGGCAAGGCCACAATTAAAGTCACTGGCAATTTTTCTGGAACAGTTTCTTGTTGCAGCGGTTTCAAGCGCACTGCTTTTTCAGAGATTTCGACAATCTCAGTCAGGTAACGCTGACCTTCCCGAATTCCGACTTTTAACGTATCCCCCACCTGAATCTGCAAACGCTGCTGTAAATGTTCCAGTTGCCGAGTGGAAGTAATGGACCAGAATTCAGCTTCGGTTTGACGTGGATCAAGCAGGACGATATTCATAATGATCAAGTTCAAAAAAATAAGAAGTGAAGAGTTAAAAGATGAAAAAAATAAGGTTTCTGACCAGACTATAATTACAATCAGCTATCACGATTGGTGGCAGGGATGCCGCCCGTATCACTGAGGGATAAGGACATCCCTTCAGTGATACAAAAGATTTTTGCTACTTTTCATCTCTGAAAAGTAGGTATCCCCTACGAATGAATATTTCGATCAAACATGATAAATGAGGGAATGACCAAAAATTATAAATACTGATCAATCACCTGAATATGCTTGGCAAGCGATCCCGTATTTAACTGCATAATTTGCTGCGCTGCTGCATTCAAATTTTCCGCCTTGAGCGGATCTTGCAAAAGTTCCAGTAATACTTCTGCAGCCTGCTGGGCATTCTGTACTACTGCGACTGCATCCGATTGAACAAACTCATCCACGATGGTCTGAAAATTAAAATAGTTTTTGCCTAAAACAGTCGGCACATTCAACGCAATCGGCTCCAGAATATTATGTCCACCACCTGGCTCATTTAAAGAACCACCGACATAACAGGCCTGGCTCAAAGCATACCAGAGCCACATTTCACCCATCGAATCGGCCAAATAAACCTGGGTATCTGCTTTAATATGTTGCCCTAGACTACGACGCTGGATTTTTAATCCCAAAGACTGTGCAGCCTGGAACACCTCATCAAAACGTTCCGGATGGCGCGGTACCACAATACAGACCAAATATGGATCAGCTTCTAAAGCAGCTTTTAAAGCACTCAGAATTTCTTTTTCTTCAGGAGCATGAGTACTAGCTAACGTGACGATCTTTCGCCCCCCTAACTGCCACTCCTGTGTCAATTGATCTGCCTGCTGGATAAAGCGCTCGGGCGCAGTAATATCAAATTTGATATTGCCCAAAACCTGGGTTTTTTCGGCTGCTATTCCTAACTGGATATAACGTTGCTGGGTGGCAATATCCTGTGCCAAAAGCTGGGTTAACTGCTGTAGCATGCCTCTAGTCAGACCTTTGACCTTGGTATAACCTTTGGCAGATTTTTCAGACAGACGCGCATTCAACAATACAGTTGGCACATTAAACTGGGGTGCCTGATCCAGCAGATTAGGCCAAAGCTCGGTTTCCATCAGCAATAAAAGTTTCGGCTGATACTTTTGATAAAATTCACGAATTAAAGTTTTCTGGTCAGCAGGCAAATACACGGCTTGAAACAAATCGAGATAAGGCGCTTTTAAAAAAAGTGATTTAGCGCGTGCCTGACCGGTTTTGGTGGTATTGGTGACCAGCACCGGATGGCCAAGTTTTAAATAATGTTCAATTAACGGTTGGGCAGCATTGGTTTCACCCACCGACACCACATGAAACCAGATGGCATGCAGGTTTTTGGGTGGCTGAAACGGGCCGAAACGTTCTGTCAGTTCTTGTTGTAATTGTTCAGGATCGGTCGCACGTTTACGAATACGCGATTGATATAAGGGTTTAACCAGCGCCAAGGCTGCATTATACCAAAATGGAGTGGCCACATTGCGCCCCTGTCCAAAGATTTAATCGGCAGAATATAGCAGAGCCACATCAACATGTTAATCAATGTGGCTCATTTTTAGATTATTCTACTGTAGTTAAAGCTTCTGCTTCAGCCAATGTCGGATAATCAATATAGCCTTCCGCGACATTGGTTCCGATCATATTTTCCAGCTTCAGTTCATTCAGCGGCGCATCTTCGAGCAGACGTTCGTATAGATCCGGATTGGCAATATAAGCCTTACCAAAAGCCACCGCATCAGCCTTGCCTGATGCCAACAGCTCAATCGCATCTTCACGACTTAGTTGCATATTGGCAATATAAGGCACTCCACCTGAACGCTCTTTCATATATTCAGAAATACTGTCTTCTGCCAGATATTCACGGGTAAAGAAGAAGGCAATCTTGCGCTTACCCAGCTGCTCCATGGCATAGCCAAATGTTTCACGTGGATCATTGTCGCCCATGTCATGGTCATCACAACGCGGCGCAAAATGCACCCCTACACGATCTGCGCCCCATACTTCAATCAGTGCATCAGTTGCTTCTAGCAGGAAACGTGTACGATTTTCCACTGAACCGCCGTATTCATCTTCACGCTGATTGGTTTTGCTTTGCAAGAACTGGTCAATCAGATAACCATTGGCAGCATGTAATTCAACACCATCAAAACCGGCTTCTTTAGCACGAATCGCGGCTTGCTTATATTGCTCGGTAATCGCTTGAATTTCAGAAACTTCCAAAGGACGTGGCGTAACGTATGGACGTTTTGGACGTAACAAGCTGACATGACCTGCCTGCTGTACTGCACTTGCAGAGACTGGTGTTTCACCATTTAACAGATCCGGATGCGATACACGACCAACATGCCAAAGCTGGGCAACAATCAGACCGCCCTTCTCATGAACCGCTTGAGTAACCTTTTTCCAGCCTTCGACCTGAGCATCGGTAAACAATCCTGGAGTATTTAAATAGCCATTGGCTTCTTCAGAAATCACTGTGGCTTCAGAAATAATCAGGCCAGCACTTGCACGTTGCGCATAGTACTCAACCATCATTGGGGTTGGAACGCGATCAGCAGTTGCGCGGTTACGGGTCAGCGGCGCCATGATGACACGGTTTTTAAGCTCTAACGCACCGAGCGTTAAAGGAGAATTTAATTCAGCCATCGTTACTCCCACCTGTTAAAGGTGTTGTTGTAGGTGTTCGATAAATTGTTGAATCAAAGTTTCATTGCGGGAGAAATATGACCACTGTCCATGCTTGGTCGCAGTGATCAGGCCAGTCTGCTGTAATACAGACAAATGATTGGACATGGTGGACTGGGAAACCTGGCCCAAACGTTCAATTTGACCTGCACAGACCCCACGTTGAAAGCCACCACACTCTTCCGCAGACAGATATTGCTCCGGAGATTTTAACCACTCCAGAATTTGTCGACGGGTCGGATTGGCTAAGGCTTTAAAAATTAGATCAAGGTCCATAGGCACATCACAATCAGTGGCGCAACGAAACTTTATTCAGCATCTGCGGCCATTATATCGTATTTTTTCGATTTATATATCGAAAATTTTAGATATAATAATCACAATCTGCACAAGCTTTGTTACGCCAGCTTTTAAACGATTTCTTACAGGCCCTGTTTCAGGCTTGCTTCGATAAATTTGTCCAGATCACCGTCCAGAACTGCGCCAGTATTGGAATTTTCCACACCTGTACGCAAATCCTTAATACGTGAATCATCCAGGACATAAGAACGGATCTGACTACCCCACCCAATGTCAGACTTGGAATCTTCCAGTGCTTGTGCCGCTTCGTTACGTTTGCTCATCTCGAGCTCATAAAGTTTGGCACGTAACTGCTTCCAGGCGTGGTCACGGTTGGCATGTTGTGAACGCTGGTTCTGACAGGCCACCACAATTCCGGTCGGTGCATGGGTTAAACGCACGGCAGAATCTGTTTTGTTAATATGCTGACCACCCGCCCCTGATGCACGGTAAGTATCGGTACGAACATCGGACGGATTGATTTCAATTTCGATATTGTCATCTACTTCAGGTGAGACAAACACGGCAGAAAATGAGGTATGACGACGGTTGCCCGAGTCAAATGGTGATTTACGCACTAAACGATGTACACCAGATTCGGTACGTAACCAGCCATAGGCGTACTCACCTTCCACACGAATCGTCGCAGATTTAATCCCGGCAACATCGCCATCAGATTCTTCCATCACTTCTGCTTTAAAGCCATGACGTTCAATCCAGCGTAGATACATACGTAGCAACATAGACGCCCAGTCCTGTGCTTCTGTACCGCCTGAACCAGCTTGAATTTCCAGATAGCAAGGATTTGGATCCATCGGATTATTGAACATACGGCGGAATTCAAGCTTGGCCAGTTCTTCTTCAGCCGTGCTCAGTTCAGCCTGTACATCTTCTAGCAAGCTTTCATCATCCGCTTCAACCGCCAGATCAAGCAAAGCCTGTGCATCTTCAAGCTGGGTACTTAAGCGATCCAGCACATTTAATACATTTTCAAGCTCGCCTTTCTCTTTGGCCATCGCTTGGGCACGACTCTGGTCATTCCAGATGGTTGGATCTTCTAATTCACGCAGGACTTCTTCTAAACGCTCTTTTTTCAGATCGTAGTCAAAGATACCCCCGTAGTGTTTGACCACGTTCGTTTAAGTCTTTTAATTGGTTTAGATACGGATTAATTTCCACGTGAATTACTCTCAATCAAAATTAGGCACAAAATTCTTAGCCCTATATTATAGCACAGTCTATTTCCGCTATTTTAACGATCCATTCAGTCTAAGGCTCGAATGTCTTGAGCATTTAGACCTGTATTTCCCTCATCCAATTTTCAACATCTCATAGACTCTTTTGCGTCTTTTTATCCGAAATTTTTATCGGCTTTTTAGCCCCGTTTTATGACCGAAATATAATTTTGCAATTGATTTTATAATTTAGGATTTCTTATTGGTCTGTATAAAAAATCAGCTAATTCAATAGATTCCACAATATCTACACACTTTTAATAAAACACTACATTATAAATTTAATTTTATTATTCAGTCACTTGTTCAGCAAAAATTACACAAGATTACGCTATTCACATTACTGTAACTTTCCTTTGATTGACGATCTTTGGAATTGCTCTAGACTGAAAGTTGTAACAAAAAGTGTAATGTTTTTAACTCACGATTTGAGGGGTAGTAACCATGAAAAAATTAGCGATTGCTTCGGCACTACTTTCAGCAATAGCAATGACTGGTACAGCAGCACATGCTTACCAAGCAGAAATTGGTGCATCAGCAGGAGTGGTTGATCCTGACAACGGTGGAACTAGCGGTTCTTTCGGCGTTGATGGTACATATTACTTCAATCCAGTTCAAACACGTAATGCACCATTAGCAGAAGCAGCATTCCTTGATCGTGCAAGTAACGTCAGTGCGCAATATCAATATAATGAAATTGGTGATTCTGAAGCGCATCGTTATGGCGTAGGTGCAGAGTACTTCGTACCAAATTCTGACTTCTACCTAAGCGGTAACGTCAATGGTCATGATCTGCAAGATAACAATGAGGTAGATAATGACTTAACTACTTATGCTGCAGAAGTCGGTTATCTACCAGCGCCAGGCCTATTGATTGCGGCGGGTGTGAAAGGTTGGGATAACGACGAGGATGATGGTGTAGATCCAACATTACGTGCTAAATACGTGACTACCTTAAGCAACGGTAAAGATATCAACCTGGAAGCAGGTGCAGCGTTTGGTGATCTAGATGAATACAATCTGGCAGCAGATTATTTCATCGACAAAACCTTGAGTGTCGGTGCTGATTATCACAACAATGATATTACCGACAAGAGCGAATTTGGTATCAATGCACGTAAGTTCATTAACCAGCAAGTGAGCTTAGAAGGCCGTGTCGGCTTTGGTGAACAGTTTAACAATGACTACAATACCTTTGGTGTAGCAGCGAAGTACCGCTTCTAATCTAAAACCAAAAATTAGTCATTCATAGAAAACCCATCCTCGGATGGGTTTTTTTATTGCACTCTTAACAAGCATTTATGTATTTTTGCACATTGACGGGGCGAATATAAACTGTACAATTTGTTACAACTGTTCATCAAACAGTCATATTTTTATAACAAAGAGAGAAATCTAAATGCTTAAGAAACTTGCTCTTGCTACAGCGCTTCTTGCTGGCCTGGGAACTGCACACGCTTATCAAACTGAAGTTGGGGCTTCTATTGATCTTCTTGATCATGACCAAGGTGGTTCGGATGTAGGTTTTGCTATCGATGGGACTTACTACTTCAACTCGGTCCAAGTCAAAAATTCACCTTTGAATGAAGCTGCATTCTTAAACCGTGCCAGCAATGTGAATGGTGTATTAAGCTATCAAGATGATTCAGACACGTTTGGCATTGGTGCTGGTATTGAGTATTTTGTTCCAAATTCAGACTTTTATTTAAGTGGTAACATTGCTCATTTTGATAATGATGCTGGTGACATAACTGGTTACGCTGCTGAAGCGGGTTATTTACCTGTTCCTGGCTTATTAGTAGCACTTGGTCTTGTAGGTATTTCTGAAGACAATGCAGACGATGAAATTGATCCAACTTTACGTGCCAAATATGTAACACAAGTCGGTCAATACGATATGAACTTCGAAGGTGGTGCAAGTTTCGGTGATATCGATGCTTATAACCTAGGTGCAGATTTATATCTAGACAAAACTTTCAGTGTTGGCTTAGGATTCTCTGACTCAGACCTAGAAGGTAATGATGTTTTTACTATTCGTGCCAAAAAATTCTTTAACCAACAAGTTAGCTTAGAAGGTTCGATTAATTTTGCTGATAATGCTGATATCTTTGGCGTACGTGGTGCATACCGCTTCTAATCTCTCCGATTAAAAGCAAAAAAACCGCTCACTCGAGCGGTTTTTTTATGGCCTATTGTTCTAAATGAATAATCCGCATTTGCAAGCTGACATTGCCATTAAAGATATTTTTATCCAGCTCATAAACCAAGCGCGTATCTTTCATCGGATCAAAGTCATATTTATCCGCTGCATTGAAGGCGATTGCATCCACGACCTGCCCATTCTCCAATGCCACGCGCAATTTCAGATGCACATCTTTAAGCCAGCGATAGTCCATGATTTTGAACACACCATCAAAAATCGGTTGGGGGAATTTTTGCCCCCATGGACTTAAATTCTGCAATAAATTGACTGTTTCGATCTGAAAAGCAGAAGCTGGCAACTCTCCATCTGTCCATAAAGTCGCAGTGAATAAATCCTCATCCATCACACCAATCAGTGCTTCAAAGACCTGCTTAAACTCAGCGAAATTTTCTTTTTTCAGGGTTAAACCGGCTGCTGCTGCATGTCCGCCAAAATGACTGACTAAATGAGGATATTGCTCTGCCACCTGTTCAATCGCATCACGAATATGAATACCTTCAATCGAACGCGCCGAACCTTTGATATGAATCCCATCCTGATCCGCGGCAAAAACAATACTCGGACGATGGAACTGCTCTTTTAAACGCCCTGCTACAATCCCGATCACTCCCTGATGCCAATGCGGTTCGAACATGATCAGCGCAGCAGGTAATGCCGTCGCATCTAACTGGATTTTCTCAAGTTCGTTTAAAGCGTCCTGCTTGATTTTGCCTTCCACCTGACGGCGCTCGACATTAAGCTGATTCAGCTGTTCAGCCAGTGGATAGGCCATTGCTAGATCAGGAGCCAGCAGACATTCGATGCCGATGTCCATGGTTTCCATGCGTCCAGCCGCATTAATTCGCGGGCCCAGAACAAAACCGAGATCTTGGGCTTTTAGACCAGCAGGGTCACGTTTGGCAATATCCAGCAGTGCACTGATTCCTGCACGGCACTGCCCTTGCTGAATGCGTTTCAGACCTGCATCAACCAGAATCCGGTTGTTATAGTCCAGACTGGCGACATCGGCATAGGTACCGAGTGCCACCAGATCAAGATAATTGGTAATTACCGTAGAGGATTTTCCAAGTTTCTTGCGATGGGTAGACAGATTGGCCAGTATATAAAAAGCCACCCCGACCCCGGCCAGCGCTTTGCTTGGAAAGTCGCAACCCAGCTGATTGGGATTGACCACCGCTTCGGCTTGTGGTGTCGGCTTGGTCGTCAGATGATGGTCGGTAATGATCACCTGCATGCCGTGATCTTGGGCCTGTTTGACTCCGTCATGACTGGAAATGCCATTATCCACGGTAATCAGTAAATCAGGTGTGAAACTGACAAAGGCCAGATCTGCAATTGCGGGCGTCAATCCATAACCATATTTAAAACGGTCCGGTACCAGATATTCGACATTGGCACCCATATCGCGCAATGCCAGCACCATGAGTGCAGTACTGGTCGCGCCATCGGCATCATAATCGCCGACAATCACGATTTTCTGGCCATGATCAATCGCCTGATCCATCAATTGAATGGCTTCAGGCAAGCCTTTCATGGTCGGTGCCAGCAAATGCTTCAGCTTGAGCTCAAGTTCCTGCTCGGATTCCACCCCACGACGAGCCAGAATCTCGGCCACAAATGCAGGGACGCCCGGTAAATTTTCAGGGCGTGTCAGCAATGGACGTTGTTTGATTTCCAGTTTTTGCATGGTTATGGCATTAAGCGCTCTAAAGTCCAGCCGGCATCGGTTTTGCGATAACTTAAACGGTCATGCAAACGGTTCGGACGACCCTGCCAGAATTCATAATAATCGGGTTCGAGACGATAACCGCCCCAGAATACCGGCTTGTCCAGCTGTTGCTGATTGGCAACCTGGGTATGCAAATCCCAAAAACGTTGCTGCAATTCCTCACGACTAGCCACGATGCCACTTTGCGGGGTACTGATATGCGCGGCAATCTGGCTTTCGCGTGGACGTTTATGATAATAGTCGGTCGATTCTTCTTCCGATATTTTCTTTACACGACCCGAAATACGAATCTGACGTTCCTGATCCTGCCAGTAGAACAACAGTTCGGCATAAGGATTTTTAGCCAGATCCAGACCTTTTTGACTATCATAGTTGGTATAAAAATCATACCCTGCGTCAGTCGCTCCACGCAGCAATACCGTACGCACATGCGGACGGCCTTGTGCATTGGCTGTTGCCAACGACATGGCATAGGGCTCGTGCAATTTTGCTTCCAGTGCATGGTTAAACCATTGCAAGAACTGCATATGCGGATTCGGATTGACTTGCTGTTCCTGTAACTCGCCTTTTTCATAATTCAGGCGTAGTTCACTCAGATCCTTGATCAGATCACTCATTATCTATGTTCCCGTTAAGCTGCATTGGCACGCACAGCATCTGCCAGGCTGTTTGCAAGTGTGGTGACTTCAGCCAGATCATCGCCTTCGACCATCACACGAATGACAGGTTCTGTGCCAGATTTACGAATCAATAAACGGCCACGACCTTTCAGCTGCTGTTCGGCTTTTTCAAATTCAGCTGCCAGTGCAGGCACTGAATAAGGATCAAACATGGCATTTAAACGTACATTGACCAAGACATTGGGCAACAGTTTAAAGTCAGCCACAAGTTCATGCAGGGCTTTTTTCTGCTCAACCATCACGGTTAAAACTTGTAGGGCTGCAATAATGGCGTCGCCTGTGGTGCTCTTGTCTAAAGTCAGAATATGACCAGAAGGCTCACCGCCAATTACCCAGCCATTTTCTTCCAGACCTTGCAATACATAACGGTCGCCGACTTTGGCACGTAATAACGGCACTTGTGCTTTTTCCAGCGCCAGTTCCAATGCCATATTGCTCATTAAGGTACCCACAATACCTGCAGGTTTTTTCGAGCTTTGAGTCGCAAGAATATAAAGAATATGGTCGCCATCAATCAGATTACCGGCTTTATCTACGAGAACCACACGGTCGGCATCTCCATCAAAGGCAATACCCAAATCCGCTTGATGTTGAACCACAGCTTGTTGCAAGCTTTCCGGATGGGTTGAACCACAGCCCTCATTAATATTTAAACCGCTCGGCTCATTGTGAATCGCAATCACACGTGCACCCAGTTCACGGAACACTGCAGGCCCCACGTTATAGGCTGCGCCATTGGCACAATCCACTACAATGGTGAGTTCATTCAGATCCAGATGATACGGGAACGTCGATTTACAGAATTCAATATAGCGACCATTAGCATCTTTAACCCGGATACTTTTACCCAGATTCGCCGTATCTTCAATCACAAAATCTTTTTCAAGTTCCTGATTAATTTCGTCTTGTAAAGCATCTGGCAATTTTTTACCTTCCGCAGAGAAGAACTTAATGCCGTTATCAAAATACGAGTTATGCGAAGCGGAAATGACAATACCCAAGCTGGCATGTAAGGCACGGGTCAAGTGAGCAATCGCCGGTGTCGGTAGTGGACCTAAAAGGTGAACATAAACGCCAGCGGCATTTAAACCTGCCTGTAAGGCAGCTTCCAGGATATAACCAGACAAACGGGTATCTTTACCCAGAACCACCAATGGTTTGGATTTTTTACTATGACGTTTTAAAACTTTACCAGCCGCAAATCCCAGTTTCAGGGCAAACTCAGGGGTAATCGGCAATTCGCCAAACTTTCCACGAATACCATCCGTACCAAAATAACTCATCTTTATCTCACTTCTTAGCGGATGATTGATATCACCCATTTTTTTCCTTGAGTCACACTTTACACCAAAATAAAAAAGCCGTCATTTGCATGACGGCTTTTTAAAATTTTAAATCACAGGAAATTAACCTACGCGATAGTTTGGTGCTTCTTTGGTAATGGTCACATCATGTACATGCGACTCAGACATACCGGCAGAAGTGATTTTCACAAACTTAGCATTCTGACGCAGGTCTTTAATCGTCGCAGAACCGGTATAACCCATTGAAGAACGTAGGCCGCCCATCATCTGATGTACGATATTGCCCATTGGGCCTTTGTACGGTACACGACCTTCAATACCTTCAGGAACCAGTTTCTCAGCACCGGCCTTAGAGTCCTGGAAGTAACGGTCAGCAGAACCTGTTGCACCCGCCATCGCGCCCAATGAACCCATACCACGATAGGCTTTGTAGTAACGGCCCTGGAAGAATTCAACTTCGCCTGGTGCTTCTTCAGTACCAGCCATCAATGAACCAACCATAATCGTGCTTGCGCCCGCACCAATCGCTTTGGCCATATCGCCAGAGAAACGGATACCGCCATCTGCGATTAAAGGAATCTGATCTTTCAGTGCATTGGCAACAGAATCAATTGCAGAGATTTGTGGCATACCAATACCCGCCACAATACGTGTGGTACAGATTGAGCCAGGACCAATACCAACTTTAACGGCATCCGCACCCGCATCAAGTAACGCCAGCGCAGCATCACCTGTTGCGATGTTACCGCCAATCACCTGAACTTGTGGATAGTTAGCTTTCACCCAACGTACGCGTTCGATTACACCCGCAGAATGGCCATGTGCAGTATCAACTACAATCACGTCCACACCTGCATCAACCAAGGCTTCTACGCGGCTTGGCGTTTCTGCACCAGTACCAACCGCAGCACCAACACGCAGACGACCTAGATCATCTTTACAGCTGTTTGGATACAATTCAGCTTTACGGAAATCGGTTACCGTAATTAAGCCTTTCAGCTCTTGCTGATCGTTGACCACCAATACTTTTTCAATACGGTGCTGTTGCAATAAAGCTTGGATATTTTCTTTCGATTCGCCTTCACGAACTGTCACCAGACGATCCTGACCAGTCATGATATTGCTGACTGGCTGCTCAAGATTGGTTTCAAAGCGTGTATCACGACCTGTCACGATACCCACCACTTTGCCGTCTTTCACAACAGGCACACCACTGATATTATTGGCTTGAGTCAGCGCAATCAATTCACGTACTGTGGTCTCAGGAGTCACTGTAATCGGGTCTTTAACCATACCCGCTTCGAATTTTTTCACACGGCGCACTTCTGCAGCCTGAACCGCGATATCCATGTTCTTGTGCAAAATGCCGATACCACCATTTTGCGCCATTGCAATTGCCATACGGGACTCAGTCACCGTATCCATTGCTGCAGACACAAGAGGAATATTCAGGTTAATGCCACGAGTTAAACGTGTCTTTAGGGAGACATCTTTTGGAAGAACAGTAGAATAGGCAGGGAGTAATAGGACATCATCGAAGGTTAACGCGTCTTGAACGATGGTCAACATAACAGTCTCACTGGTAATTTCCGTGCACTATTATAAACAAATATCGGCTTAAATTTCATTGCAATTGCAAAATTATTTTTTTATTCAAGCTTCGTACACGCAGATCTATGTGGGTGCTAAAACAGTATCAATAATACGTCCGATCATGAAGTTCCCTATTTTAAAATATACCCCGATCATTTTAATGAAGTGAAAAGCAGAGCCTAAGCTCTGCTTTGGATGGATTTAGCTGACATATTCAAAACTGTCATCATTGTCGGCTTCATCAGTTTCAATCTGGACAAAGGGCAACATATTGTGTGCAATACGTGCCTTATTGCATTGCTCATCGGCAATCTGCACTTCTTTGCAGGATGAACTGCGCTGCTCATACATACCACAGCTGACCTGCTGGCCGATGGTGCCATCAAGTGCAATACAGCGTGGATTTTTTTGATTGGTTCCAGCCATACATGAATAGACTGCTGTCACAGGTTCGGTATAGTGCTCAGGCATATGAATTCCTTCAGCCCAATAAAACGAAACCCTGAAATAGGCGCAGCACGCCCCGCAGCTTAAACACGCATCCGGTTTTGGAACTTGAGACAACATTTCTTATAAGTTCTCATTATCAAAAAAAAGTTTTTTGGAGAAGAAATATAAAAAATGTTGTTTTTCCACACAAGAAAAAAATTATTTTTTGTGTGAACTATTCAGGACAGGTAAAAACCGTTTCATCCATCAGGTCAGTGCCGCATTCCAGTGTTTCAATCCAGTCCAGAAACTGGGTAATCTGCTCTTTGCCGATAAATGGTGTGCCATGCTGCGGCACAATCATCTCGATTTCCATGCTGCGTACCATTTTCACCCAGAGACGAATCACCTTGTTATTGCACATATAGCGTTGATGGAAGCTTTTCATTTTTGGGATATGCGCGGCAAAGTTTTCCAGTGGCTTGGCGGCATCTTCAACCATGGACGCACCCATATCACCTGAAAATAAAATTTTGGCAATCGGATCATAAAACTGGAAATTCCCTACCGAATGCAGAAAATGCGCCGGTACCGCCACAATATGAGATTGGCCCAGTGGAATGATTTGACCATGATCCGGAAGCTCCACCAGACGGTCCAGCCAGTTGCCTTTCATCCGGTCGCTCATAAAGGCCGAGTTTAAGTGCGGCAAGAAACGCGCCCACAGCTTGGATGCCACCACTTTGGCATCGGTATATACCAGCCAGCGCGGCATGGAAGTGATAATGTCCGGGTCTTGATGTGAAGCCATGACATAGTCCAGATGGGTCAAGCGGGTGTATTTATTCAGTTCCATGGTCAGCGGCACATAGGTTAAATCACCACCCGGATCGAGTACCGCTGCGCGCTCATGATCAATAATCAAAAACTGGTTTGCCTGAACGCCTTCACCTTTGACCAGACTGGTAAAACTGATGCACTTATGTGTCCCGTTATCAAACAGAACCTGCGATGTGGTGCGTTCAAAAGCCATGTAAATTCCCCAATTTATAATAAAAATAACGTTTTTATACCCGTATAAAATATAAGGAATTGATCAAACTTACAATCAATAAAACTAGCCATATCACACTATTTACCAAGGTTTTGAGAGAATTTTAACCATAAAAAATCCTGAGTTTTTAGCTCAGGATTCATGTAATTTATTATTTTATGATTTAAAAGAAATAATGTTGAGCCAGTGTTGCGACACCAATCACCAGGAAAATCGCCGCCCCAATTTTATGAATCAGGCTGATCGGGAGTCTATTCGCCAGCTTATCTCCCAAAAATACTGCAGGTGCATTGGCCAGCATCATGCCCAAAGTGGTCCCAAGCATCACCCAGAATACGCTATCGAAACGTGCTGCTAATGCGACCGTAGCAATCTGAGTTTTGTCACCAATTTCTGCCAGAAAGAACAGAATAAAGGTCGCACCAAATACCCCGAATTTTTGCCATTTATTGATACTGGCATTTTCATCCCCGAGTTCATCCGGAATCAGCATCCAGACAGCCATTGCGATAAAGCCAATCGAGACGATCCACAGTAGCACCTCCGGCCCGATCACGGTGGTCACCCATTGTCCCAATACTGCAGAAAGGCCGTGGTTAATCAGCGTCGCCAATAAAATGGCAACTAAAATAGGAACAGGTTTGCGAAAACGTGCGGCAAGCAGCAATGCCAGCAGTTGGGTCTTATCACCCATTTCAGCCAGCGCTACAATTGCAGTCGACAGTAGGAATTCATACATGAGGTTTTTCTCTGGCTAGCATCCAATACCAATGACTCACCGCTCCTGCTAGCCAAAATCTGCAGAGTGGTAAATCAAAGGTCTTGCCAACAAAAGAAAGCTTGGAAAAGCTAACTTGGTTCTTTGCTATGATGACCATGCTCGTTTGAGCAAATATGTTGACCATCACCCTTCTGCTTTGCGCAAAAGGCGGCTACTCCCCAATGAAGTGCGTCAAGTATAGAATCAAATAGATTATTTTTCAATGCAGCAAGAAAAAACCCTGCCGAAGCAGGGTTTTTATTTATACCTTCTTTGTATTTCTTCCTGAGCTTCAATTGAAATATTTTTCAATGAAGCGCAAGAGAAAAGAAAGTGAATCGAATTTAATTTAGATTAACAGCGTACGAATATCTTTAAGCAGCTTGGTTAACTTATTGGTAAAGCGTGCTGCATCTGCACCATTGATCACACGGTGATCGTAAGACAGAGACAACGGCAGCATCAAGCGTGGATCAAAGCCTTCACCATTCCATACTGGTTGCATGGTGGCAGGAGAAATACCCAGAATTGCCACTTGCGGCCAGTTCACCAATGGCGTAAATGCTGTACCACCGATTGAACCCAAGCTAGTGATAGTGAAGTTCGCACCTTGCAGATCTTTCGGCGACAATTTCTTGTCACGCGCTTTTTGACCCAAGGTTCCTAGCTCAGTGGCAATCTGTTTAATTGACTTCTGATCTGGATGACGCAGTACAGGCACGGTCAAACCATCTGGCGTTGCGACCGCGATACCCATATGGATCTCGTTACGTAGCAATACTGACTTACCATCATCGGCCAAGTGACCAGCAAATTCACGCTCTTCTTTTAACAAGTGCGCAACTGCTTTGATGATGAACGCCATAATGGTCAGGCTCAGGCCCTCTTTCTTGAAGTTGCCTTTCAGTTCATTACGCCATGCTTCCAGTTCAGTAATATCTGCTGCATCAAACTGGGTCACTTGTGGAATGAAATTATTCAGCGACAACTGTGGAATAGA
Source organism: Acinetobacter sp. YH01021 (assembly GCF_013420255.1). GTDB lineage: Bacteria > Pseudomonadota > Gammaproteobacteria > Pseudomonadales > Moraxellaceae > Acinetobacter. The sequence continues at coordinate 105,758 of NZ_VOYO01000005.1, read as the reverse complement.
CACTTGTTGCAAACGCGTTAAGGCTTTCTCTTCCACACCACCAAAAGCGCTAAAATCTGGCAGCTTTGGTAGACCTGCGACTTGAGCAGCAGCGGCTACAGGAGCCGCCTGTGGCGTAGTAAGACGCATTTTGACATACGCTTTCAGGTCTTCTTTCATGACGCGCGCATGTGGGCCAGATGCTTTAACGTCTGCCAACACGACGCCCAGTTCACGTGCCAGTTTGCGCACAGCAGGACCGGCATAGACTTTCGAGTTAGCGACATTCTGCTCTCTGGTCAATTTGTCGGCATTATCCGATGTCGCGACTGTTTGAGTAGAAGATGCAGCAGGTGCTGGTGCTGCTTTTGCAGCAGGCGCTTTCGGTGCTTCTGCTTTGGCTGCAACAGGAGCAGCTTGTGCTTGTGCTTGTGCTTGTGCTTGTGCTTGTGCTTGTGCTTGTGCTTGTGCTTGTGCTTGTGCTTGTGCTTGTGCTTCAGCTTCAGCTTCAATTGTCACCAGTGCAAGACCTTGAGAGACATTTTGACCCAGTTCCACATGAATGGCTTTAATCACCCCGGCTGTAGTGCTTGGCACTTCAACAGTCGCTTTATCTGATTCCACCACGATGATGCTCTGGTCTTTTTCAACCGTATCACCGACCTGAACCAGAATTTCCGCCACAGCCGCCTTGTCTACACCCAAGTCAGGCACAGCAATTTCAACATCACCTGCAGGTGCTGCTGGCGTTTGTGGTGCTTCAACTGCTTTCTCTTGGGTGGCCGCTTGAGCAACTGGTGCTTGAGATGCTTCTGTCTGTGCTGACGCTGCCGAAACAGCCGTTTTCACTTTCAGAATGACCACACCTTCTTTGATCGTGTCGCCTTCTTTAATCTGGATGGATTCCACCGTACCTGAAACCGTACTTGGCACTTCAACAGTCGCCTTGTCTGATTCCACCACTACGATACTTTGATCTACCTCGATTTCATCACCGACAGCGACCAGGATTTCCCCTACAGTAGCTTTTTCTACACCAATATCGGGGATTTGTACATCAACCGCCTGTGAGCTCGCTTGAGCCTCAGGAGCAGCAGAAGCTTTAGGCTGATGTGAAGCCAGTTCCTGCATGATTTCCTGATCCGGCAATGAAGTCGGAGTATTTTCTGAAGTTTTTTGTGAGGCATCTGCTTGCTGTGGCTCGACCACATCGGCGCTACCGTCTTCAGCTTGCAGTTCAATCAGTACCGCGCCTTCAGCGACTTCATCACCCTGGCTGACCAGAATGCTTTTTACCACGCCTGCTGAAGTGCTAGGCACTTCAACAGAGGCTTTATCAGATTCAAGCAATACAATGCTGTCATCAATCGCGATCGTATCACCGACTTTGACCAGAATTTCGGCCACTGTTGCCTTATCTACACCAATATCAGGAGTCGTAATTTGCATGCTTAGTTCTCCTCTTTGTAGTCAGCAACAGCATGTACACATGGGGTTTCTTGCGGTGCCCAAGCCACTGGACGATCTGTATCAAGCTCGAAAGTCGAGATCGCATCTTTTACCAGGCGCGCATCAACTTCACCTTCATCTGCCAGTTTTTTCAAAGTTGCCACCACAATATGGGCAGCATCAACACCGAAGTAACTACGCAAGTTGGCACGTGTATCTGAACGGCCATAACCGTCAGTACCCAATGCTACGAATGGACGGCCATCTGGAAGATAAGCACGAATCTGTTCGCTATAAGCACGCATATGATCGGTTGCAGACACGACGATACCTTCAGTACCGCGAAGCTGTTTCGATACCCATGCTTCTTTTACGTCTTCAGCCAGCGGATGCAAGCGGTTGTATTCTTCACATGCCATACCGTCACGTGCCAGTTCATTGAAGCTGGTCACACTGTAGACATTTGAATGAATTTGATATTCTTCACGCAGAATCTTCGCTGCCTTGATCACTTCACGTAGGATCACACCTGAGCCCAGTAACTGAACAGTGGCTTTTTCATCTTCTTCCAGTAAGTACATACCACGCTTGATGCCTTCTTCAACACCTTTTGGCATTTCCGGATGCTCGTAGTTTTCGTTCATCACAGTTAAGTAATAGAACACACGTTCCTGGTTCACATACATACGTTGTAAACCGTCATGCACGATCACCGCCAATTCATAACCGAAACATGGGTCATAAGAGACACAGTTTGGAATGGTATTGGCCAAGATGTGTGAATGACCATCCTGATGCTGCAAGCCTTCACCGTTCAGTGTAGTACGACCTGCAGTTGCACCCAGCAAGAAGCCTTGTGCCTGTGCATCGCCTGCTGCCCAGGCAATATCACCGATACGCTGGAAACCAAACATCGAGTAGTACATATACATCGGAATCATTGGCAGGTTATTGGTTGAATAACTGGTCGCCAATGCTGCCCATGCACTCATCGCACCGGCTTCGTTAATCCCTTCCTGCAACATGTGACCGTCTTTGGCTTCACGGTAATGCATCAGCTGTTCTTGGTCTTCCGGGGTATATTTCTGGCCATGCGCGGCATAAATACCGAGCTGACGGAACATGCCTTCCAGACCGAAAGTACGTGCTTCATCAGGCACGATTGGAACAACACGGTCTTTAATCGCTTTCTCCTTAAGAAGTGCAGAGATTAAACGTACCATTACCATTGTGGTGGATTGTTCTTTACCATTTGAACCGGCCAAGACCGAATCAAATACTGAAAGTCCAGGAATCGCCAGCTGTTCGCTTTCCTTACGACGTGCAGGCAGATAACCACCCAATGCTTCACGACGTGCCTTCATATATTTCAATTCAGGCGAATTTTCGCTTGGACGGTAGAATGGTACTTCTTCAAGCTGTTCATCAGTGAAAGGAAGATTGAAACGGTCACGCACGTATTTCAAAGAATTGATTTGCATCTTCTTGATTTGGTGAGTTTTATTGACTGCTTCAATTTCCTCGGACAAACCATAACCTTTCACGGTTTTCGCCAGAATTACAGTCGGCTGACCTTTGGCTGTACATGCTTCGGCATAAGCAGCAAAGACTTTGTACGGGTCGTGACCACCGCGGTTCAGATTATCAATATCTTCATCGCTTAAATCTTTAACCAACTCAGCTGCTTCTGGATATTTGCCGAAGAACTTTTCACGCGCGTAAGCACCACCTTTTACCTGGTAACGCTGAAAATCGCCATCGACAGCTTCTTCCATCACTGCTTTCAGTGCGCCGGATTTATCTTTATCCAGTAGTGGATCCCAATGACGGCCCCACACGACTTTAATCACACGCCAGCCTGCGCCGCGGAATAGTGACTCAAGTTCCTGAATGATCTTGCCATTACCACGTACCGGACCATCCAGACGTTGTAAGTTACAGTTTACTACCCAAATCAGGTTGTCGAGCTTTTCGCGACCTGCCAGAGAAATTGCACCCAGGCTTTCCGGCTCATCCATCTCGCCATCGCCCAAATACGCCCAAACCTTACGATCTTCTTCTTTGATCAGGCCACGGTTCATGAGGTACTTTTGAATATGTGCCTGATAAATCGACATGATTGGACCCAAACCCATCGATACGGTTGGGAACTGCCAGTAGTCCGGCATCAAATAAGGATGCGGATAAGATGGCAGACCTTTACCACCGACTTCACGACGGAAATTATTTAGATGCTCTTCAGTCAAACGACCTTCTAAAAATGAACGCGCGTAAATACCTGGTGCACAGTGACCTTGGTAATAGATCATGTCGCCGCCGAAGCTATCGCTGTTGGCACGGAAGAAGTGGTTAAAGCCCACATCATAAAGGGTTGCAGAAGAAGCAAAACTCGCCAGGTGACCACCGAGATCATCACCGGTTTTATTCGCGCGTAATACCATTGCCAAGGCATTCCAACGGATCAGCGCGCGAATACGACGCTCCATATCCTGATCGCCTGGCATTGCAGGTTGTTCTTCAACAGAAATCGTATTTAAGTAGGGAGTATTTAAACGCTGAATAGGAACATGCTTTGCAATTGCGCGTTGATAAAGTTTTTCTAACAAAAATGCTGCACGCTCAGTGCCCATGTGCTGCAAAACAGAGTCAAATGCATCTTGCCATTCTTGGGTTTCTTGCGCGTCTGTATCGCCATAAAACGCCATAATCTACAGTTCCTAAAAGCCTAATCTAATGTCTTATATGTACCATATTTAAGACCTCTGCAGGTATGGCCTTAGCTGAATGCGATTTAGCAGTACTATTTAGGAACTAAATGATGGGTGACGTATAATTACACTACATAACAAAAAATAGTCAATAAAGGCGATTTATTATACAATCATTATAATAGTTGGTGATAATATGAGACTTAAAAGTGATAAAACAAAAAGCCCTTCAAGTTGACTTGAAGAGCCTGCAGTTTAAACGCTTTAAAATGCTTATTGGAGGTTTTTATGTATAGAGATGCTTCTTGTTATTCAGGTCTATACTTAACTTAAGGTAACATGGCCAAATAAGTAGATGGGTTTTTACGTTGACCATCTTTTACTACTTCATAATGCAAGTGTGGACCGGTACAGCGACCAGTACAGCCAACGTTAGCAATATGATCACCTGCTTGCACCTGCTCTCCCACACGTGCAATAAGACGTGAAGCATGAGCATAGCGCGTTAAATAGCCATTACCATGATTGATTTCAACGTATTGACCATAACCTGTGCCCCAACCTGATTTGGTCACAATCCCTGGACCTGTTGCATAGATTGGTGTACCACTTGGCGCTGCAAGATCAAGGCCTGAATGATTTTCAGCACGGCCACCCATAGTACGGCCACCGTAATTTGAACTTACGCGAGAATTAGGTAAAGGATGAGAAATTAGCCAAGAATAAGCACTGTTTGCTGCCGCTTTATTGGATGAAGTATTGGCATACTTCTGAGCAAGCGTTCGATTGTTCAGTTCAACTGGTTTCTCACGAAGTTGAACATTCAATTTAGTCTGTGCTGGAATATCGATATCATCTGGATGAGTATATGCACCCTGTGCCAGAGTACGCGTCAATTGCTCGATACGATCTGTTGAACCATTTTCTTGATTTAGATTGACTAAATCTGCGAACGCAACCGAAGCCGCTGAAACTGATAAAGAAAATGCCAACAAAATACGTCGCATATGCATAAAAAACCTCTCTAAACTGCTTTAATCGAGTTCCTTGAAGATCTCTATCCTTGATATCCACTAAAAGAAGCGCATAAGATTAAGACATAAATATGTAGGAATTATGTATGTCGGAACCTGTCAACGTTTTTCAACAAACAAGAAAACAGATAAAAACAGGAAACTTTTCGTTTCTCTCATCACAAGTCGCTGCCTGGCAGAAACTTACGAAACTCGTACAACCGCTATTGCCCCAACCGGAACGCTGGCAAGTTGTCTGCTATCAAAATGGTGTGTTAACGATTACCGGTGAAAACCAGGCCATGATCAGTCAATTGGCCTATCTTCAAAAGCAATACATTTCACAACTCTCTCAAATAAATGAATTAACAGATCTCACTAAACTTCAAGTTTGCTTGCGGAATCCTTCGCAAACATCACCTGTTTCAGCAACACCTGAAAGAGCCTTAAATGCAGAAACACAGGAATTACTTCGTAGTGCTGCTGACTTTATAAGCGACCCTAAGCTTAGCCAAGCTTTACTACGTTTGGCAAGCAATAAAAAGTAACATAGCAATCAAATGTAATAAATTAAAAAGCAAACATTATGTGATGTGTATCACAGTATTAAAGCAATAACAAAAACATAAAGACACAAACACAATGACTTATGTCACATTCACATACATGATTGGACAATTGGCTTCGTCATCAAATGTTACAATTTCATAGCAGCTTGGATCACTTTTCACATTGCGTAAAAGTTGATTATTCAAGGCATGTCCAGATTTATAACCATCAAATTTGGCAATAATCTGATGCCCGAGCAGGTATAAATCACCCACGGCATCCAGAATTTTATGACGTACAAATTCGTCCGAGAAACGTAAACCTTCTTCATTAACGACCCCGGTTTCATCTACACCAATGGCATTTTCCAGGCTGGCACCCAGCGCCAGATTATTGGCTTTGAGATAATCCAGATCTTTCATAAACCCAAAGGTACGCGCTTCACTGACTTCATAAACGAAGGTTTCAGTAGAAAAATCGATACTGGCGGACTGATGTTCTTTTTTAAAGGCAGGATGATCAAAATCGATGGTGAAATTCAGCTGAAAGCCCTCATGTGGGCTAAAAATGGCACGTTTGTCATCAATGAGTGCTTCAACCGGTTTAATAATCTTGACGAATTTTTTAGCGGCATCCAGCTCTTGCAAACCGCCCTGCATGAGCAGGTAAATAAACGGACCTGCACTGCCATCCATAATCGGGACTTCAGAGGCCGACACTTCAATAATCAGGTTATCAATGCCTAGACCAGCAATCGCACTCATGACATGTTCAATGGTGCCTACTTTGGCATTTTCCTGAACCAGGTTCGAGCACATGAAGGCTTCTTGAATCAGCATGGCATCGGCAGGAATGTCGACTGGCGGATTCAGGTCAATACGACGAAACACAATTCCCCCATCGGCATGGTGCGGCACAAAGTTAATCATGACTTTTTGCCCACTGTGAAGACCGATTCCGCTCGCTTTCACGACACGTTTCAGGGTACGTTGTTTCAACATGCTTTTATCATCTGTTCATCTATAAAACCGCTATACGTTAGCATATTTGGCCATTGATAAAAAACAAAAAGGTGGCTTAAAAGCCACCTTTCCTGTCTAATCCAGCTAAACACATGATGTTACATGTTATTTACGCTGTTGATTCTTAAGATAATCCTGAATGCTCATTGGTGTTGGGCGCGGGCTAGAAACTGAAGCTGCCGCTGGATTCGCTGCTGCCCCTGTTTCATGCTGCTGACGCTGAATTGCCGGTACATCATCATCTTCCACCACAGCCTGTGCAACTGCTGCTGGACGAGTTGCCTGTACATTAGTACGTTTGGTCGGTTCAACTGAATCCGCTGCATGACGGGTTAAACCTGTTGCAATCACAGTCACGCTGATTTCATCACGCGCATCCGGATCAAAAACGGTACCGTAGAACACCTGACCCTCATCTAAATCGACAATCTGGTTCACGACATCAGTAATTTCTTCAATTTCACCGAAAGTCACATCATCGCCACCGGTCACGTTAATCAGAATACCTTTGGCATTCATGATAGTCACGTTGTCGAGTAATGGACTACGGATTGCCTGCTCAGCAGCCTGACGTGCACGATTCTCACCACGCCCCAGACCCACACCCATCATGGCATAACCACGGGTGCTCATGGCTGTTTTCAAGTCAGCAAAGTCAAGGTTGATATGGCCAGGACGGACGACTAAATCAAAAATACTGCGTACTGCATTCAGTAGAACATCATCCGCTTTTTTATATGCATCTTTCATTGAAATATCACGGAAGACTTTCAATAGACGCTGGTTTGGAATGATGATTAATGAGTCTACATGCTGCTCAAGGGCTTCGATGCCTTTTTCAGCAGACTGTAAACGGCGTTTGCCTTCAAAGTTAAATGGCGTGGTCACGACACCAACGGTCAGGATACCCATTTCTTTCGCAATTTCAGCCACGACTGGCGCTGCACCGGTACCGGTACCACCGCCCATACCCGCAGTAACAAAGACCATATCGGTCCCTTCAAGCTGCTGGCGGATCAGTTCACGGCTTTCTTCTGCTGCGGTCTGGCCGACTTGTGGATTTGCACCTGCACCCAGACCACGGGTACTTTGCTCGCCCAGCTGAATTTTAAATTCGGCTTCCATGCGATCCAATGCCTGCTTGTCCGTATTGGCACAAACAAACTTTACGCCCTGGATATCGGACTGCAACATATGTTGTACAGCATTACCACCCGCACCACCTACACCAAACACAGTGAAACGGGCTTGACCATTGCTATCGCTATGATCGTCTTCGAAAAATTCAAATGAGGCCATGACCTATAAAATTCCTAATTCATAATTGGCAGTCACTAAGCCCGTATACTGCCTTAATCTTAATAAAATTGTTTTTAAGAATGCTGCTCATGCGTTCACTTGTCAAGTACAAGCCCGATTAACTACATCTTCCCAACAATATTCACAATAAAAATCGACTTAAAAGATTGATTTCAGGGTGTCATTAAAGCCAAACAAGGCTCTTTTGACCCGCTTGGCCAATGACAACCGTTCTACATCATCCTGTTCCACAATCGTGTCTTGGGTATCACTCTGACTAAACATCAGCAAACCAGCCACAGTACTATATTGCGAGCGGCGTAAAGCAGCCTGATGTTGTTCATCCGCATACACCTGAGTCGGTGGATTGCCCAAATGCGCCGAGACCCCCATGGTACGGCGAACAAAACTCACCATTCCTTCGATATGACTGGCATCACCGGTCAATACCACACCATGATACAAGCCCTGGATGGCACCATTTTTCACCAGCTCATCACGTACCAGACCCAGAATTTCTTCATAACGAGCCATAATAATTTCAGTCAGTTCAATCCGGCTGATGGTTTGTGGCCCATCAATTCCCTGGAACTGAATCATATGATCCGGCTTGACCACTTTCAGGTCGACACAGCCATACAATAATTTCAGACGTTCAGCTTCTTCGGTCGTGGTTTGCAATACTGCTGCAATATCACGGGTCACATGTTCACCGCCACGTTGGAAGGTATGGGTTAAGGCCAAACGACCATCCACATACACTGCAACATTGGTCGTGCCGGCACCGATATCTACTAAGCATACGCCATATTCTTTTTCGTCTTTCAGCAGGCTGGCTTCAGCAGTAGCCAAGCTCGATACCACCATTTTTTCTACACCAATATTGGCACCTTTCAGGGCGCGATCAATATTCTGCATGGTACTGATCGGCAGCATCATCAAATGATAGTGTCCGGTCATGCTATGTGCCGACATCCGAATCGGGTTTAACACCCATTCCGGTGAGTCGTCCAGCTCAAAACCCAGAGGCACAGCACTGACCAGATAATGATCTGAAGTCAAATGACTGGCTTTGGCCAATTCCAGTGCACGCACCACTTCACTGGTGGTAATCGCATGCTCGCTATTGTCGATCGAGGTGCGACCTGAAGCATAAAAGCTTTTTAATTCGGCACTTGGAATAGAGACCCAGGCAGAATGTACACGACATTCCGCCATATCTTCTGCTTCTTGAACGGCATTTTTAATTGCAGTAATAACTTTATCGAGACTGACAATTTTCCCTTTACTCATGCCTCGGTTACGAGCGGTGGCCATACCAATCACTTGGATATTGTCTGGCGCGTGTACCTTGCCAATCAAAACTGAAACTTTGTGTGTCCCAATGTCAATCGCCACAACCGAGGGAACAGCTTCACTCATTATTCACTACTACCATTACGTGTTTGTTAGATTTATGGCTTTAAATGCCTCTATTTTTTAAAGCCGGTCATTATGGCTCTACTGTTACTTTATTCTCAACGCCCGTGTCATCAATGGTTACAATAAAATGTCCATTTACAATTTTAGGCGGAATTGAATTTTTCCACTGTATCGACAATCCATTGCGATAACGCAGGTCGATGGCCGAAATTTTAGACCAGACCGGCTTTAAATCGCTCTGAGACAGATGGCTCAGGCGCTGTAATTTGCTCATAGTCTGGTCTTTATCCACAATTATTCTTAAACCCGAATCAAACTGCATAAACCAGGTCATTCGCTCGGTGAGATATAATTCTTTTAAACGAATGCCTTGTGGCAAAAATAACTGATTAATTTCATTATAACGACGCATCATGGTTTCTGCATGGCTCGCCGGCCCATGTAGTAACGGTAATGCCTGATAATTCTTGGGTGTGACTTCAGTGAAAATCACGCCACTATCACTTAGTAAACGCCCTGTCCCCCAACGCGCAATCGCATGATGCGGCATCACTCGCACCCGAATGCCATTTGGCCAGGCTCGGGAAACCACGACCCGATCCACCCAGGACAATTCCAGGGTACGATCACGGATCGCTTCCAGATCCGAAGTAAAATAGTTTTCGGTCACAATCGGTGACACATATTGCATGACCTGACGCTGTTCAGCAGCCGAGCGCGTACCTACCACGCCCAGCTCTGCCACGTCACTATTGGTCATGACTTTATATAAACCCAATATTCCAAAGGCCAGCACCAGCAGCGCAATACACAACAATAACCAGCCACCAAAATTGGTCAGCTTTTCTTTGCGTGTTGGCGGCTTGTCGTGAATTGAAGTAATCGCAGCACGTTTACGGCGCATGGAAACAGGAAGTTGAGCCATATTTAGTGTGCCGAACCAGTCAAGGTCTGTTTCAGAATCGCGACACACAGCTCATCAAAACTGTATCCGACTGCAGCTGCCGCTTTTGGCACCAGTGAGTGACTGGTCATGCCCGGTACGGTATTGACTTCAAGCAACCAGAAGTTGCCCTGTTCATCCTGCATGGCATCAATCCGGCCCCAACCGCTGGCACCGACTGCCTGGAATGCGCGCAAACTTAAGGCTTTTAACTGCTGCTCTTCAGCTTCAGTTAAACCACATGGAATGCCATATTGCACATCATTACGCTGATATTTCGCTTCATAATCGTAAAAGGCGACATCTTGAGGCGGTTCAAGACGAATCACCGGTAGCGCCTGACCATTTAAAACCACAATGGTATATTCACGGCCGGTAATCCATTTTTCTGCCATCACCACAGCATCATGTTCAGTTGCCTTGGCAATTGCTTCTGCAAAGTCTTCAATTTTTTCGACCTTGCTCATGCCGATACTGGAACCTTCATGCACCGGCTTGATAATCAAAGGCAAGCCTAAAGCATTAACAATGTCGGTCGCATCAGAATCTTTAGTGACAATACGATACGGCGCTGTTGGCAATTCCGAACCCTGCCAGACCTGCTTGGTCTTGACCTTGTCCATGCCGATGGCAGAACCTTGTACACCCGTACCGGTATACGGTACGTTTAACCATTCCAGTACACCCTGGATCTGGCCATCTTCCCCGCCACGTCCATGCAATACAATGAAAGCACGATCATAATTTACCAGTTCTGTGACACTACGCTCCTGCGGGTCAAACGCTTCCGCATTAACCCCTGAACGCACTAATGCCTCAAGTACCGCCGTACCACTGTCTAGAGAAACCTCACGCTCTGCAGATTTACCACCAAGCAACACGGCAACTTTTCCGAATTTTGAAGCATTTGACACGTTTATATCCTTAAACTTTTTTCAATCTGGTCAATTCAATTCAGTCACGCAAGATGACTATTTTATATATAAATGATTTTGTGCAAGTTCGACTGAGATTGCTCCAACATTACCTGCGCCCTGGGTTAATAACAAGTCATTTGCTTGCAATACTTTTCTCATGATCTGATTCAGGTTGCCGTCCGCTGCATCAACCAGAATCGGCTCGACTTCGCCACGTAGACGAATGCTGCGGGCCAAAGTACGGCTGTCCGCCCCGACAATCGGTTTTTCACCGGCAGGATAAACATCCAGCAACAATAACTGGTCTACAGTAGAAAGCACTTCCACAAAATCATCAAAACAGTCACGGGTACGGCTATAACGGTGTGGCTGGAACATCATTACCAAACGACGGTCTGGATGACTTTGACGCGCAGCTTTAATCGTCGCTTCGACTTCTTTTGGATGATGGCCATAGTCATCCACCAGTTTCACGTCACCGCCCTCAATCGCAAACTCACCCTGAACCTCAAAGCGGCGACCCACACCACTGAAACCTTCCAGTGCACGGCAGATTGAAGCATCAGACACACCTTCATCGGTTGCTATACCAATCGCGGCCAGGGCATTCAGCACATTATGCAAGCCTGGCTGGTTGACCGTTACACGCAATGGCTCACGCTCTTTACGCAATACGGTAAAGTGGGTTTGCATGCCATCCTGATCAACATCTACTGCGCGGATGTCATTGTCTTCATTGAAACCATAAGTCAGTAACGGACGTGCAATTCGCGGCATAATTTCACGGATATTGGCATCATCACCACAGACTACAGCCAAGCCGTAAAATGGCAGTTTTTGCAGGAACTGGATAAAAGTATCTTTCAGGACATCGAAGCTACCGCCATAGGTATCCATATGATCAGCATCAATATTGGTCACCACGGCAGCCATCGGTTCCAGGTGCAGGAAAGAAGCATCTGACTCATCGGCTTCGGCCACGATATAACGGCTGGCGCCCAAGGCTGCGTTCATACCGGTACGGTTCAGCAAACCACCGATCACATAGGTTGGATCCATGTTTTCTTCAGCCAGCATACAGGTGATTAGGCTGGTGGTGGTGGTCTTGCCATGCGTGCCAGCAACGGCAATACCATGACGGTAACGCATCAGTTCACCCAGCATTTCCGCACGGCGAACCACAGGAATACGGTTTTCAATCGCGGTTTTAATTTCCGGATTTTCTTTATCAATCGCGGTAGAAACCACAATCACGTTGGCGCCCTTAATATTATTTGCAGTATGTCCGATATAGACTTTAATGCCATTCGCTTCCAGCTGTGCGGTGGTATTGGATGCCTTAATATCTGAACCGGAAACTTTATAGCCCTGGTTTTTCAGCACTTCCGCAATACCACACATGCCTGCACCACCGATCCCCACAAAATGAATGTGTTTGATACGGCGCATTTCCGGCACTTTAATTAACTTTTTCGCTTGTTCAGCTGGGGTTGTTGGAGACATAGTTTACTCGGATTACAATTCTTGAATTAAACGGACCACATGTTGAGTCGCATCGGGTTGAGCCTGTCGGCGTGCTTTCACGGCCATTTCCATTAACAGTTGGCGATTCAGCATCGGCTCTAATAATGTTTTTAAACTTTCCGGGGTCATCGTGGCCTGCGGACAAATCTTTGCCGCATTGATATTGGCCAGGAAACCGGCATTGGCCGTCTGGTGATCATCGACCGCACTTGGAAGCGGCACAAAAATCGCAGCCACCCCGGCAGTGGCAATTTCAGTTATAGTCAATGCGCCAGCACGGCAAATCACCAGATCGGCATCAGAATAAGCTTTGGCCATATCTTCAATAAAGGGCTGTACTTCAACTTGCAGACTGGCTGGTGCATTTTCATAACGTGCCCGTGTCGACTCGGCATGGTTTTGCCCACACTGATGATAGACGCTTAATGGCACATTGAGTTGCTTTAAAGCTTCCGGAACCCGTTCATTTAAGGCTTGCGCCCCCAAAGACCCACCAACGATCAGAATATGTAAGGGTAGTCCTGCCTTGTCACGCTCCTGATAACGCCAGGACGGATTTAAAATTTCGCTAATTTCCTGTCGTACCGGATTGCCGGTGGTGACGATTTTTTCCTGGGCCGGAAAAGTATTCGGGAAAGCCTGGCACACTGTTTTTGCCACACGCGACAATTGGGTATTGGTAAAACCGGCGACTGCATTCTGTTCATGGATCAGCACCGGAATGCCTAAGATACGCGCGGCCAAACCACCCGGGCCTGCCACATAACCGCCAAAGCCTGCCACAGCATCGACCTTAAGCTGTTTCATGAATTTCATGGCACTGAAGGTGGCTTTCATAATTTTAAAAGGCGCCAAGGCCTTACGTAGAAAACCGTTGCCACGTACGCCCTGAATATCAATCTGGTAAATAGGAATATTCTGGTTTTTTAACAGGCGGTTTTCCATGCCTGCGGGCGTGGCCAACCAGGAAACCTGTATACCTTGTTGTTGTAAGTCTTTGGCAACAGCTAACGCTGGAAACACATGTCCACCTGTACCTGCGGCCATCATCATGACATGTTTAGGCTGTTTTTGCTGAGCATCGGTCACGGTCTAATTCTTCAATTCAAAAAATGGAGCAGGAAATCTGATTTAAGTAATCAATTGTAATCACAAACCTCAGGCCATGAAAGTTTATTTACTTTATTTCAACAAGGCTTTAATTGTTTTTTTCACGCAAATTCCAAGTTTAGACTCGTTTTATTTATAAGGTCTGCACTTTCCCTTCGACTTAAGTGACATATCATATCAATTTTAAATGATTTTCTCATTATATTATCAATAACTTTGCCACGGATAGGGCTTTATTTAGAACCATTTACAGCTCAACCCTGATCAATCCATGTCCTATCATCGACTAATGAGCTTAGGCTTAAATCCTATAAATTTTATAAAAATTTCATGTTATTCATATTCATGTATGAATGATGCTTGATGTACAAGCAGATGCTTTAAATGGACTCCGTTCGGATAGATGTCAAAAATATCATGTCGTGATGTATGGATTATCTTGGCCGGTTATCTGGCTGCGATCCATGTAGGCAAACTTTCAGCCGTGATTCCTGTGTTACAGCAGGATTTAAACCTGAGTTTTACTCAGGCTGGTTTTTCATTAGCGTTGGTGCAGGCCGCCGGAATGCTGTTTGCGCTATGCATTGGCGCCTTCTCGGAAAAAATGGGATTAAAGCGCTGCCTGATCATAGCCTTAATCATTTTAGGGCTGAGCAGTCTTGCCGGGCTTTGGATTACGCAGCCTGCCACTTTATATGTATTGCGTTTTATGGAAGGAATCGGGTTTTTAACCATTTCCTTGTGTGCGCCAGCAATTTTAAAACGTACCAGCCGCGCTGAAACACTGAATTTCAAGATGGGACTCTGGAGTTCCTATATGGGCATCGGTGTCAGTCTGGCCGTATTAACGATTCCTCTGCTGCTTGAATATCTGGACTGGCAAACGATCTGGGCCATTTTGGGCTGCCTGTGCCTTGTCATTGCTGGCATGATTAAACAATATTTAAATATTGAACCTGTCCTGGTAACACAGCCAGACTCTTCTCAGGCAGCTACGGAAAACACCTCATTCTGGCAGATTGTTAAAATTACCCTGACCCATCCTCCCATTATCTGTCTGGCGATTATTTTTGCCTGTTATACCAGTCAGTGGATTACTGTCACGGGCTTTCTGCCTACCCTGTATGTGGAACAGGGGCTGGACTTAAAACGCGCAGGGATGCTGGTTTCAATGGTCGTGCTGGCCAATCTGGGAGGCACTTTTGGCGCAGGCATGTTGCTGCAACAGGGTTATAGACCGCACACCTTATTGAGCACCGGATTTGTGGCAATGCTCTGTAGCAGTTACTTGGTATTTGCCGCAAATTCCTGGCTCTCATTTGAATTGCAGGTTGTCAGTGCCGTGCTGTTTTCACTGATTGGCGGGATGATCCCAACCACTGTTTTTGCGATTACCCTGCACTATGCACCACGTGCCTATGCAGCAGCGGCCAGTGTGGGTCTGGTTTTACAAATCTCAGCCTGCGCACAGTTTTTTATACCGACCCTGAGCGCTGCGCTGATATCTGCCACCCAATACTGGGCCAATCTTGCCATTATCACCGTCTGCCTTTCGATGCTGGGCATGGTAATGACGGCATTTTTATTTAAGCGTTACCCTAAATAAAAAGATAAAAAGAGCCTGCAAGCAGACTCTTCTTTCACCTAATGCTGCCTTTAAACCTGATTGGCCTGACCCGCTTCCAGCACGGCAAATAAATCGTCTGCAATCGAGGTGCCAAACTGGGCGTCAATTTCACGAATACAGGTTGGGCTGGTCACATTAATTTCAGTGACATAATTTCCGATCACATCCAGCCCCACAAAGACCAGACCTTTCTCTCTGAGATACGGCCCTACTTGTGCTGCAATGGCCTTGTCAGTTTCAGTCAGTGGACGCGCCTCGCCTAGGCCACCCGCGGCCAGATTACCGCGCACTTCACCATTTTGTGGAATACGGGCCAGACAATACGGCACTGGCTCGCCATTAATCATCAGGATACGCTTATCGCCTTCGACAATTTCCGGAATATAACGCTGTGCCATAATTGGCAGGGTGCCGTTATTGGTCAGCATTTCAATGGTTGAACCGATATTGATCCCGTCCTGATACAGACGGAAAATCCCAGTGCCGCCCATACCATCCAGCGGTTTTACAATCACATCGACCTGTTCTTTGAGAAATTCACGAATCAGGCTTTGCTGCGAAGTCACCAAGGTCGGAACTTGTAGATGCGGGAACTGGGTCGCGAACAGTTTTTCATTACAGTCACGCAGGCTTTGCGGTTTGTTGATGATCCATGCCCCTTCGCGCTCTGCCTGCTCCAGAATATAAGTGGTATAGACGAAGTTCATATCAAAAGGCGGATCTTTACGCATCAAGACAACGTCATAAGCGGCAATCGACTCTTTTTGTTTTTCGCCAAGTTCATAATAATGGTCGTAGTCTTCAAATACCTGTAATGGCGCGATCAGACCAAAGGCCTTGCCCTGGTCGATATATAAATCTTGCTGCAATGCATAACCAAGTTCATGCCCGCGACGTGCTGCTGCCCACAGCATGGCCATGGTCGAGTCCTTCTTCAGGTTTACATTTTCGATGGGATCCATCACAACAAGTACGCGCATGTGTCTCTGCTCTTTTTCAAAAAATGACTTGGCAAGGAGTATAGCTTGTGTGGATTCTTTTGTTTATGGTGATTTTGCATGACTTATTTTGTATAAGTTTTTAGATAGGTGCTCAGGCAATTTGAGCTCATAGGAGGTTTGCCATGCAACAGGCTATTATCGGTTTTCATCTGGATGCAGAACAGCAGTGGGTTGCAGATCTGGCCTGCGGACATGGACAGCATGTACGGCATACCCCGCCATGGCAAAATCGCCCATGGGTGATGACCGAGCAAGGACGCAAAGAAAAACTTGGGATGCTGCTGGACTGTAAAAAATGTGAAACTGAAACGTGAACCTATGAACTTGGTATGCGGATGAATTAAAAAATAATCTTGTCCAGAATTTGCTAATTGCAGTCACTGCGTTTATGCTTTTATTGTTCAAACATGCAGCGCATTTTTTTAGGATTTACTTTTGCTCATACGGCTCGTCAAACAGATCTGGTTGGTGATGCTTATGGTTTTAGCCATAGGCTGGAGCAGTGTGTCTGTCGCATCTGCAACGACCATGCATCTGGTCATGCCGTCTGAAAAAACGAATCCTCATTGTCTGGAAATGACAAAACCCTCTGCTTCTCACTCGCTGCATAAGACTGATCATCATCAAGATCAGGAACTGATTCAGCCGGACTGTGTCAGTGACAGCACCCAGCAGTCATCAGATTGTCTGGATTGTGGCACTATGGCCTGCCAGAACCTGGTCACCAGCCTGCCCATTACAACGCCCGAGTTAAGTGTGCCTGATCACGGTTATCCGGAAAAAACCTTCCTCCCTGCTTACCATGCCAAGCACCTTGCCGGTTACTGGCAAGAAATCTTACGCCCACCCAAAGCTTGATCCTGAATTTTTAATTTTTTTATTCATTAAGGATTAAGTTATGTTGCTTAAAATCAGTCAAAGCCTGTGTCTGGGCTTCGGTCTCATCTCGTCGTCTGCCCTGTTTGCAGCCGTAAAAGAATATCATCTGGTCATTGATGAAAGCCCGATCAATCTCACCGGAAAGACGGTCAAGCGAATCACTGTAAACGGAAAATTCCCTGCACCCTTGCTGGAATTTGAAGAAGGTGATGATGCAGTCATTCATGTACAAAACAACCTGAACAATCAGGATACCTCGCTGCACTGGCATGGCCTGCTCCTGCCCGGGCTGATGGATGGTGTCCCCGGATTTAACGGTTTTCAGGGCATCAAACCGAAACAGTCTTTTACTTATCGCTTCAAGGTTCGTCAAAACGGCACCTACTGGTATCACGCACATTCCAAAGGTCAGGAACAGGACGGCCTCTATGGCGCATTGGTGATTCGCCCCAAAGCACAGACATTACTACCTCCACATGAACAAACCGAGCGGGATTATGTGGTGATGCTGTCAGATTTTCACGAACAAAGCGGCCAGCAGATTCAGAACAATTTAAAAAAATCGGCCGAATATTATCAGAACCAGCGTGAAACCTTGGGCGATGTACTCCAGCAGGTGAAACGTGATGGCCTGAAGGCCACCTGGTCAGACCGCAAGATGTGGAACCAGATGCGTATGCTGAAAACCGACCTATCTGATGTTACCGGTTATACCTTTCTGGTCAATGGAAAAACGCCGCAACAAAACTGGAGTGGCCAGTTCCAGCCCAATGAAAAAGTCCGCCTGCGTTTCATCAATGCTTCTGCCATGTCGTTTTTCGATGTGCGTATTCCCCAGCTGAAAATGACCGTGGTCAGTGCCGATGGACAACCGGTGCAGCCGGTCAATGTAGATGAATTCCGTATCGGAACCGCTGAAACCTATGATGTGATTGTGGAACCCACTGCAGCGCATTACCAGATTGAAGCAGAATCGATCGACCGCTCAGGCTTTGCCATTGGCAGTCTGCATCAGGCAACTGATTCAAGTAAAGCCCCGGCTCCGGTTCAATTACCAACACCGCGCCCTCGTGCCTTATTGACCATGGAAGATATGGGACATGGCGAACAACATGACATGTCACATGACACACACAGCAGTCAGACCATGCAGACTGCCACAAGTGAACATGATCAACATGCCCAGCACGACATGCATGCAAGTCATAATGCCATGTCCGGAACCAATCAGCCTCATCAGCCGGTTGAGGGCTGGGCCAATATGTCTACGCCTGCAGGGCACAAAGCCTTGCAATATCAAGACCTCAAAGCCCTGACACCACAACCTGATACCCGCGCAGCAGAACGTGAACTGGTGATTCGTCTGGGTGGAACCATGGAGCGCTACATCTGGACCATGAATGGTAAAAAATTCAGTGATGCCGAGCCACTTCAAGTGAAATATGGCGAGCGGATCCGGCTGAAATTTATCAATGACAGCATGATGGCCCATCCGATGCATTTGCATGGCATGTTTATGCAGCTGGAAAATGGTCAGTCTGCTGCAAATATGCCAAATAAACACACCGTGATTGTGCCGCCCGGGAAAACGGTCACGACCTTGCTCACAGCAGACGAACTGGGAGAATGGGCGATTCACTGCCATCTGCTCTATCACATGAGTGCTGGCATGATGAACAAGCTGATTGTGGCGCATGTGAATGATGATCAAGCATCTCACCCTTCTTCACAAAAAATGCCGTCAAAACCAGCAGCAGCTGAAGGAGCAAGCCATGCACATCACTAATCTTTTTGTAAAGTCAGTGCTCAGCAGTGCGCTTACCCTAAGCAGTCTGAGTATTTTTGCGGCAGCTTCTAGCGATCATACAAGCCATGCTGAACATCAGCATCATAGCGGACATCATGCCATGCAAAACATGGCTGATAACCACGCACAGCATACTGGAACAGCAGATGCCTCATCCTATCAACCACCAAAGTTATCACATCAACAGCAGGCGCTGAGCACACCACAAAATTCAGTCAGTTCTGCCAGCCAACATGACCACCGTAAAGAACATGGCGCACAGATTTATAGCCAGATCATTCTGGACCAGAAATGGCAGCATAGTTCAGAGGGAAATGGGGCATTCAAGTCCAAGAACCAAGCCAGAATTGGCACGGATGAAAATAAAATCTTCCTCAAGTTAGAAGCCGACAAACAGGAATCCCATCCGGCCGAATATGATGCCAACGTGCTGTATAGCCGAAATATTTCTGATTTCTGGGATGTGCAGACCGGGGTGCGCTATCGGCAGGAAAATTTAGCCGAGCCTGCTACAAACCAGCAGAACGAGCGCTTCGATGCAGTATTTGGCCTGCATGGCCTGGCCCCCTACTTTTTCGAAACGGATGCTCATGTCTATGTCGGTGAAGATGACTTTGTCGGATTAAAACTGGAAACAGAGCGTGACCTGTTACTGACTCAGAAACTGATTATGCAGCCCTTTATCGAACTGGATGTCATCCTGAATGATCAGGCAGCGAATGCGAAAAAAACTGGTCTTAGTCATGCAACCTTGGGTCTGGAAACACGCTATGAACTGAGCAAAAAGCTCATGCCTTATCTGGAAGTCGGTTATGAATACAGCAAAGGCAACCAACAGACGGCCTGGCAGCAAAGTTCAGATTCAGAAAAAGGCTGGATCTATTCGGCAGGTCTGAAAATGATGTTCTAAATTTTTGATACAAAAAATTATGCAGCTACGGGATATGAAGCTCCATTCATGTCCCGTAGCGCTATGGCACTATACATTTGACTGAGAAAGATTTTTTAAGCCTATGAACTGTACATGCGATGCTTTTCTGCACTTTCCCACTCATTAAGAGACTTGTTATTTTGCGAAAAACTAGTCTTCATCGCCTTGATTTCTACTGTTACTTTTAGCCACCAAAGTGCCTAACATAATGATAAAGGTACTCACGCCGCCAATTAACAGGCTCATCAGCCCCATTTCCAGCATAAAATTGCTATCGCCAGTCTCAGGGGCACCCCATAGAAATTGAAGACGATCGCCAAAAACAAAATTGATTGCACATACAATCAGAAAACCAATCAAGGTGGCAATCAGTAAAGTGACCACCAAGTTCTTCCACATTTTACATCCGACGAACAGGATGATCATGGCCAGTCCAACCATGGTGATGATGGATATAAGTAACACACTGTTCCAGTAATCCATGAGACTCACTCGTATTTGGTTTTAAATTAAAATCAAGAAATTCTTATAGTTAATTTTTCCAATTGAATTTTAATATAGGTGGATTTTTATACACAAACAATGACGATAACTATCTTAAAACTACAAATACTAATTTACCCAAAGTTATAAAATACACTGACTTAGTAAAATCTTGCTGGGTACTGAACGATTTTGATTAACATAAAGTAACACAAACACAACGTGTATTTATTGTTTAGCTTCGCTAAAGCTTAAATGCAAATGATAAAGCTCAAGCGAATCAGCTTGAAATGCTTTAAAAAACAAGAATTGAGCTACTTTTATAAGAAAAATAAATAATAAATATAAAAAACTTGAATATTTTCTGATTTAGGCTATGCTGTCTTTAACTAGAAAAAAGCGTTGTTTAGTTAAGCTTCTTTAAGTGCCGCAGTATTATTTATAATCCTCAGTTTTTTCAGATCTTTATTTCAATTCTTGTTGTTTTTCCAAGTTATCCATAGTCATTTGCATGACTAAAATTATTAAAATTTAACAGGTTATATTATGTCTACTACAGTTACCGGTACAGTAAAATGGTTTAACGAAACTAAAGGTTTTGGTTTTATTCAACAAGAATCAGGTCCTGACGTTTTTGCACACTTTAAAGAAATCAGCAGTTCTGGTTTCAAAACTTTGTTTGAAGGTCAGCGCGTTTCTTTTAGCGTGGTTGATGGTCAAAAAGGTCCAAATGCGATCAATATCGTTGCGCTATAATTTAGCCCAGCAATAAGAAAAAGCACCTTCAGGTGCTTTTTTTAGCACTGAAGATTCATAATTTTGGTGAAAGGTTTTCTGATTGTCTGTTTAGCTCATCAAAAGTGAATTTTTAAGAATCATGTTTCTGAATCACTGCTGCTCAGTTAGACTTTATAAAAGATAAAAATGAAAAACCCCTAGCATCCTGCCAGGGGCTTTCCGTATGGGTTCGCTTGGTATAACTCCTGTCGTACCTTACTTTCCTTGTATTTATCTATTGTTATTCTTGTGTGGAACCTCCTGTTCCTGTTAAAGCTATCATAGGAAATTTCCACTATTCAAAACAGCCGCAAAGTGCTGGAATTGATGTAAGCCAATGCTTACAAGAATAGACAGAGATAATAAATTTCAAATGTTTAGCAAATTGAACATCTACAAAAAAAAGGAAGCTCAAGCTTCCTTTTCTATGCCAATCTAGGCTTAGATCCCATATTTAACACGGTAATCTTCCATTTTCGCCAAAGCTGCTAGGTCGCCTTTCGCTTCCAGATAGTCCATTAAATCTTTCATGGTAATTAAGGCATGTACAGGAATCTCAAGCTCTTGCTGCACTTCCTGAATCGCAGACAGTTCGCCCTGACCTTTTTCCTGACGGTCTAATGCAACTAGCACACCCGCAATCTGCGCACCGGCATTTTTCAGGATGGTGACGACTTCACGAATCGCTGTGCCTGCGGTAATCACATCATCAATGATCCAGACTTTTTTACCTTCTACAGAAGCACCGACCAATACGCCACCCTCGCCATGGTCTTTGGCTTCCTTGCGATTAAAACCCCACGGCACACTTACCCCATGATTTTGCGACAGAGCCACAGCAGTTGCTGCCACAAAAGGAATGCCTTTATAGGCAGGTCCAAAAATCACTTCAACATGGTCACATTTGATCAGTTTTGCAGCATAGCCAGAAGCCAGCAGTGTCAAGGCTTCACCATCATTCAACAGACCCGCATTAAAAAAATAGGGACTCACACGTCCCGATTTTAAAGTAAACTCACCAAATTTAAGCACACCGCGTGATAATGCGAGTTCGATAAAAGCTTGTGGGTTAAACTGAGCTGGCGTTGACATGAGGTGCTCCTAAATCCATTAATTAAGGTAAGACTTGCGCATGATACCAAAGAGTAGCTATCCAGGTGATCAAAAAATTCTTCGCGTCGTTTCAATTAATGTCAACGGCTTACGCTCATCTGTCACCAAAGGTCTATTAGAATGGATGGAACAGTCGGATGCCGACGTGATTTGCATGCAGGAAAGCCGGATCACGCATGCGCAGTGGACCGATAAATTCAAGCCTGAAGGCTGGTACACGCACCTGTTTCCTGCCGAGCGTCCGGGTTATGCCGGTACTGCCATTTATAGCCGTCTGCCTTTTGTGTCTCTGACCGATGGCTTGGGTTTTGAACTGGCCGATTCACAAGGCCGTTTTATTGCCGCTGAATTTAACTTGGGTCTAGAACAAACTGTACAGATCTGTTCCCTGTATCTGCCTTCGGGTTCATCAGGCGATGAAGCACAAGCGCGTAAAGATCACTTTCTGGAAGAATACGCAAAAATCCTGAAACAGTGGCGCGATGAAAATAAATCGGTGATTGTCTGCGGTGACTATAATATCGTGCATAAACGTATTGATATTAAAAACTGGTCGGGTAACCAGAAAGCCTCGGGTTGCTTGCCGCATGAACGTGCCTGGCTGGATCATATCTACGATGAGCTTGGTTATGTCGATACTTTCCGTGAAGTGCGTAAAGAAGCCGAGCTGTATTCCTGGTGGTCAAACCGTGGTCAGGCGCGTGCCAAGAATGTTGGTTGGCGGATTGATTATCATGCCTGCTCTCCAGACTGGAAAGAGCGAACCGTTAATGCCTGGGTCTATAAAGAACAATGGTTTAGCGACCATGCCCCCGTGATTATCGACTACAAACTATAATCTGGATTATTTAATTGAGTGAACAGTTGTTCACTCAATTAAGGCTTATCTCTTACATGACATGACGTATTTTTTGGGTTTATCTCAATGTAATAACATAGCATTATAGCGCTACGGCACAAGGACATGTCAGGACGACAACATAAGGACAGGACGCCGTAGGACGAAAATAAAACAGACTATAGATTTAGCTTGTTTTGCATGGATGTGACATTGGACGTTGGATTGAGACCCGCATGATCAGGATGATTAAATGCGGGTTTTCTATTTCTACTGTCTGCGATGATGCAGGTTCTTATAAAAATCATGTTTAATTATTTTAAAATAAAGAAAATTCCCCTCATCCTCTTGCGAAGTCGTATTTCTCATCCCAAAAGGATGAAGGGATTTCCAACATCTATTTTAAATATAAATAGCATGCTTATTATTCGTTTATGCAAGAGCTCTACTAGTTCTGGTTCTTCTTGTTCTTGCTGCCCAGTTTAAAGCGGCTTAATGTCATTTTGATGACATGCCTGTCTTGATATTTTAAATTTTTTCATGTGATTTTTTCATGGTCTGCTGCGGTCAATTTGGTTAAGCTAACCCATCATTAAATTTTTTAGATGGCAGCTATGTTAAAAATTTACGGAATTAAAAATTGCAGTTCGATGAAAAAAGCCTTTGACCTGCTGACTGAGCAAGGTCTGAGTTATGAATTTCATGATTATAAAAAACAGGGAATCGATACTGAAACCGTCAAAACCTGGCTGAATGCCTTGGGTCAGGATGTGGTCTTGAATAAAAAAGGTACAACCTGGCGCAAACTCAGTGAAGCAGAACAGCAAACGGCGCTATCCAGTGAAGATGCCTTAATTAGCGCATTAACCACACATACCAGCTTAATTAAACGTCCGATCTTGGCGACCGCGACAGGATTTATTGCTGGTTTTGATGAAAGTGCTTATCGTGCATTGAACGACTAAGCTGTACCTTGCATTCCATCTACAAAAAAGCCTGACATCAGTCAGGCTTTTGCATTTCAACTTCAATGGATTAGTTAGCACGAATCCAGGTCTGGTTACGACCCAATGCCGCTACACCAATAAAACCACGTAATTCAAGTTTCTTGCCACCGTCTGCCAGCTGGCCTTTCAACTTATACGTTTTGCCTGATTGTGGGTCCAGAATCGAACCACTTTCATAGCTGGTGCCACCGGCATTTTTAAGCCCTTTGACAATGGTCAGGCCTTTCAGAGATTTGTTGTGATATGGACCTTCACATTTGGTACAAGCATTTTCTTCACCTTTGGTTAACACCGACTGAATACTTGCCGTCAAGGTGCCATTCTTTTGTTCAGTAAACTTAACCAGGGCCTTAGGTTGCTTGGTTTTATCATCAATGGTTTTCCATACTGTGCCGTTTAAAGGATCCGCAGCATTCGCCAGTGCAGATAAGCCTAGTAGTCCTAACGTAAGCGCTATTTTTTTCATTTTTCTTCATTTCCTTAGTCTGAAAATAGACCCATGTAGTATTAAAAAGTCACAACAAATTTTCAATTTTTCGCTGTGACTATTTAGTGTAACCTTGTAAATATGGTTGGTAAATAATCAACATGAACAATAAAAGCACAAAAAGATGGAAGGAAGATGAAGATAAGCCCGCTAACGAAACAATTAATTACAGAACGCTTTTTAAAAACGCTCATTCGTGCCCCAAGTAAATTCAATCTTCCACCCAGCTCGATGCGCATTGCTCTGGAACAGATGTGCAAACTTTTCCCTCAGGATAAAACGGTACAGATTCGCTCGCTTCGATTGGCCGGACTGCGCGCGGAAGAAATTAAGCCGCAGCAGGAATCGACCCAGCTGATTTTTCATATTCATGGCGGCGCATTTTACTTAGGTTCTTTAAATACCCATCGCGCCTTTATGACTCAAATTGCGGCTCGAACCCAGATGCAGGTGCTGCATGTCGATTATCCACTATCACCCGAATCTGCCTATCCTGAAGCCTTGGAAGCCTTGTTTGATGTCTATAATCTGCTGCTAGATCAAGGTGTTCAGGCCAAAGATATCATTCTGTCCGGCGATTCTTGCGGTGCCAATCTAGCCTTGGCGCTGGCACTTAAAATACAGCAGGAAAGTCTGCCACAGGTCAGCGGTCTGATTCTGCTGTCTCCACTGCTGGATTTAACGTTGACCAGTGAATCTTTACGTTATAACCAGAAGCATGACGCCCTGCTGTCTCTGGAAACAGTTCAAACTGGGATTGAATATTATGTGCCGCGTTCGATTGATCGGGGTGATCCGGAAGTTTCTCCTTTTTTTGCCGATTTAGCCGGCTTGCCACCGATTCATATTCAGGTAGGTTCCAAGGAAATTCTGCTGGATGATGCTAGTCGTTTTAAAGAAAAAGCGGAACAGGCGGGTGTCGAGGTCGAATTTAAACTCTATACCGGCATGTGGCACAACTTCCAGATGTTCAGTGCCTGGTTCGATGAAGCCAAACAGGCGCTGACCGATCTTGCAGAATTTGCCCATCGTCTGGACCGAGATTAAGCATGATTTAGCATATAAAAAAGGTCAGCCGTAGCTGACCCTTTGAAAAGAGGTTTTAGGTTTTAAATGGCCTGAACTTGCTGCAATGCAGTTTGCAATGCTTGGGCTTTAACCGCTTCGCCCATGTTCACTCCTTCAGCACGAATCACTTCGATATCATTCACACCGGTAAAGTTAAACACGGTTTTCAGGAAAGCCTCCTGAAAATCAGCCGGGCTTTGCTCGCCATAGACACCACCACGGCTGCTGGCAATATACACTTTCTTATTGCCCGCCAAACCCACAGGACCTTGTTCGGTATATTTAAAAGTACGTCCCGCGACACAGATCCGGTCAATCCAGGCTTTTAGGGTTGATGGCAAACCGAAGTTATACATCGCTGCACCAATCACCACGACATCAGCCTGTAAATATTGATCTAAAATTTCCTCGCCCAATGCCGTTTGTTCTGTATTCTGGCCCATTAAAATTTCGGCGGTAAGATGAGGAATAGGCTGTGCAGCCAGATCCAGATACTCAACTTCAATGGCCTCAGCATATTTTTGCTGCAGTTGTTCCACCACAGCCTGAGTCAACTGACGCGAAATAGAAGCATCTCCTAAAATACTGGAATCAATCTGTAAAACTTTCATGGCTTCGCTCTTTATCTTTGGTTGTTTCTAACAATGCAGCCATTTTAACGATTGACTATATTGAAATAATTAGTACAAATAAAACACATCATCCTGAATTTAGAACAAAACTGTATACCTCTTAACCTCTTTAATTTTGATTAAGACCCTTTGACATAGCCTGGATCACTTGCGCTATCGGCAAAGACTGAGCAGATCAGATATCAACTAAATCACAAAAATGTTTTAAATATTGTTGTTTATCAAGCATTCAAACTTATGTTATCTTGTGTAAATAAAGCTATAAATATCCAATAAGTCTTAAAAAATCTGCCATAACAATTAAAGTCAGACCGGGACCATGAAGCGAATATCGCCTGTATTAGAAAAAGTGCTAAGACACAGAATCAAGAAATATCTGGTCGAAGATGAAGTCGTGATGAACTGGCGTATCCTGAAGAAATGCATCCTGATGCTGACTTTGGGATGCGGTGTACATCTGACCTGGCTCGGCTGGGATCTCTTTGTTTTATTCAATCCTGAGTATTGGCAATATGTACAGATTGAACGGGTTCATTCACAAGTCGTGCTGAACGGCAGTTTTTTATTGATTTTAGCCTTACTGATTTATCCTTGTTATAAATTTCAGGGCAACCGTCTGGTGGAACGTTATCTACCCTATCTGGCAGTCGGCACCTTTGTGGTTTCGCTATGCCGGGATGCCTATATTGTCGGCGTGATCAGTCCGGTCGCTACCACCGCTTACGTCTGCTTAATTATGGTCGGTCTGGTGCTGTTTCATCGCACGCTGGTGTATAGCATGCTGATTCCTGCCTCCATTTTTCTGGGCGGATGTGCCTATTTAAGTTTCAGTCATCAATTACCTTATTCACCGCTCTTTAATATCGATGACAAGCTTTTTTATAATGGTTTCTGGCTGTTATCGATGCTGTATTTCATTTTGCCAATTCTGGCCGTCTGCATGGTGTTATTCGAGATTCTGCTCAGTCAATGGCGTCATCGCGAGCAGCTGATCAAACAGCTGAGCCAGATTGATCCGCTCACCAATCTGTTTAACCGCCGTAGTATCAACCAATGTCTGGATAAACTGAATGCCGCAGCCACTCCCAATTATGCTTTAGTGCTATTAGATCTGGATCATTTCAAGAAAATTAATGATCACTATGGCCATCATAAGGGTGATGAAACCTTAGTCGAAGTGAGTGCCGTGCTGAATCAGCAATTGCGCGAAAGTGATGTAGTCGGCCGTTTTGGCGGGGAAGAATTTATTTTGGTGCTTAAAAATACCAGTCTGGAAAAAGCCGAACAAGTGGCTGAACGCTGCCGCATCGCCATTCAGCAATTGCAGATTTTCAGTGATGAGGATGAGCTGATTCCGGTGACCGCCAGTTTCGGGATTGCCATTTCTAGCGCGGAATTACGCCCGCAGCAGTTATTGAGTCAGGCTGATCAGGCGCTTTATCAGGCCAAAGCCGGTGGGCGTAATCTGGTCAAAGCTTATGCTGAACCGGTGCCAGTACAGATGCAGGTTTCTTAAACGGGTTCAGCTTTTTTTAAGAACTAAATTATGGATTTTCACTTTGAGCCAGTGCTTGCAGCTGTGCCAGCAATTCTGCCTCGCTAAAAGCACCGGTTAAACGTAAACCCCTAATTTCCTGCTGCTGCGCATTCAAGAATAAATACGTCGGCGGCCCGAGAATTTCCCATTGGTTTAACAGCGCTTGATGAGAGACATTATATTGGCTTAAATCCAGCTTGATCAGGAAATATGGCGCAAGCGCCTGCTGTACCGCTGCAGATTTTAAAATACGATGTTCGATCGGCTGACAGGCAACACACCAGTCGGCGTAGACATCAATAATAATCTTTTGCCCTTGTGGTGCCCTGTCCAAAATCTGCTGAAATTCTGCTGCACTACGTGCCACATGCCACTTGGCTTCTGTGCTCGCCTGCTCCACAAAAAAACGCTGACTGTGCTGATATTGGCTATAAGCGATATAGGGCACGGCCAGTACCAGACACAGGATATATAGCCATCTCAAACCGGTACGATGCCAGAAAATCCGGAACAGCACATAAGCCACGAAGGTCATACCCAAAGCTAGGGATAACCATTGTAAAGCGGCTTCTGAAATCAGTGGGCGAATAAAATACAGCGCCAGCGCCAGCATGATAAAGGCAAAGAGCACTTTGATCTGATTCATCCAATGCCCGGCTTTAGGCAGAATCCGTGCACCCAGAATACTGGCCAGCAATAAAGGCGTGCCCATCCCAAAACCTAAAGTAAACAGCAGTAAAGCTCCCTGCCACTGACTTTGCGTCTGGGAAATAAACAATAATGCGCCTGCCAGCGGTGCGGTCATGCATGGCCCCACCAGAAGCGCCGAAATCATGCCCATGACACCGGCACTGACCAGACCGCCTCCCTGCTGCATGGCCTGTGCCCGATCCAGACGATGAACCAGACGTTGCGGCAGTTTGATTTCAAACAGGCCAAACAGATTCAGGGCAAATAGGACAAACAGGATGCTAAATGCGATCAGGGTTCCCGGTTGCTGCAACCAGCGCTGAAAATTCAGGCCGGCCGAAGATGCAATTAGGCCAAGTACTGCATAGACAGCGGCCATACTGCTGACAAAAGTCAGTGCAATCATCCAGGCTTTCAGGCCTTTACTATCTCGTACAATCAGCGAGGTCAGAATCGGCAACATCGGCAAGGAACACGGTGTAAAAGCCAGTAAAATGCCTAAGCCAAAGAACAGCAAAAGCCCATAGCCCAAAGAGCGTTCAAGCAGTTGGGCTGACCATTTCTGGTCTTGTGCTGCATAGGGTTCAGTTTGTGTGTTGGCTGATGCAGAGATTTCATTTGCTGTAGATTCTGAGGAGTCCGCTGCATTAAATAGGGTATTGTGTTGCAGTGATGAAGTATTCAGATCGAGTAAACGCTTTGTTCCTGATCCGGTAGCTTCAAATTGCACCAGACCAGACAAATCGGTCTTGAACTGAATGGTTTGTGGCGGATAACAGATCCGGTCTTTGGCACAGCCCTGCCAGCTGACCTGATAGGATTGCCCCGCCTGAGTCGGAATTTGAAACTTTAACTGCTGATAATAAACCTGGGTATGTCCATAGTTATCATCATATAAATCTTCAGCGGGTGGCAACTCAAACGACACCGGTTGGTTGCCCTGCCGGACTTCAATTTTATGCTGATACAGATAATAGTTGTCTGGAATCTGCCAACTCAGTTCAGCCTGCTGCTGACTGGTGGAGATCACGCTCACAGGAAAAGCCTGCTCGGCAGACAACAATGCAGTTTCCGCCTGAGCAGGACTGCTGAACAAGGTGCTTCCCAAAATAACCAGGGCAAGCATTTTCTCCCAGGTCGGGAACTGCGAGTATTTCATCATCTGTGAGTTGAATAACTTAGAACAGCACAGAGAAACCTAGGCCTGAGAAGTAACTTCGATCTGCACCATCCAGATCTACACCGACATTCGCATCCAATTGGACACGGTCGTTTAAGGCATACATAACCCCGGTACCGAGCGCGTATTGATTATCGACACTTTCAGCTTTACGGTAAATCAGTTCAGAATAACCTGACCAGCGATCAGTAATGCGGTAGCCTAGAGAAGGAATCGCAGACACTGCCCAGTTGCTGTCCTGCCATTCATAACGCATGGTCAATGCGGTACTGACCAAGTCATTATATTGATACGACACGACAGAACCCAAGCTGTAAATATCTTCTTCATTAGTGAAACCGGCATTGCCTGTTGCAATGATGGCTTCGGCCAGCAAAGCCATACTGAGTTTGTCATCATCCAAATCAATGGCCTTTTTCAGACCAATACTAACATCGCCCAGACCATCATCTTCTTCGGTCTGGCCATTGGATTTCACTTGGGTCCAGGTCGGGCCAGCCCAACCTAAACGCAATTCCAGATCATCACTGAGTCCGGTACGTAACAACATATCTGCACTGAGTGTGGTCGCGGTCTGATCGCCCGACTTGCTATAACGCGCTGTAGGCAAGCCTTGCTCCCAAGCGACATTTCCGACTGGAGTAATTCCAGTACTGAGACCCTCACCTGGTCGATCAAATTCAAAATCTGCTGCGAAAAGCTGTGCACTACAACCGGCCAGTGCAATCAAACCCAAGGTTTTTAATGTTGTCATGTTGGAGCTCTTTATTAAAATTTAACTGAGTTCTTTGGTCATTTTTGCGCCATGCTTGCGAAGCAGTTCTAGCGTCTGTTTTTCTTCATCCAAGGCTTCTGACCAGTTGATTTCATCAAAATCACAATCAAAGAATAGATCACTAATTGAAGATAAAATAGTCATGCCATCTTCATCTTTGCTATTTGGATCGACTTTTTCATCCAGTAAACGCTGTACGGCAGGCGCGCATGCGGCACTCGCGGCATCCCAGAGCGGACCATAAATTTCTTCTGCATCCCACAAATGCAGATTTACTTTGGCCTGGATCAGTTCTTCCAGAATCTGTAAATGTACCGCCAAACGTGCCTGTTTCTCATCTTCTGAAAGTGGTGTACCGGCTTCATATAGCTCACACACTTCTTCCCACCATTTAAACAGGCCATCTGACCAGACCGAAATCACCGGGCCTTTGTCGTGATCAATAAAATTCGGGTTGAGTCCATCTGCCAGCAGCTGTTTGACCTGGTCCAGATTTAATTCTTCGAGTGCTTGCACAAAAAGCTGTTGTTGCGCAGTTAACATGATGGAGCTCACTTTGATTCGTTTTCGACTATTATGCCGAATAAAGCAGGATTTGTTGTGCTTCTTATAACTATATTTTTGTTTAATACGAAAAAAGCCCCGCAGGGCTTTTTCAAATCAGTTTGGCTTACTCTTCGATATCCGCAGTATCTGTGTCTGCTAGGTCAAGAGCACCAGGACGAACATTGTCTTTTTTCTCGATCACATGTTCCAGACTACGTTTCAGTCGGTCAATTGCACCGTGGATCGCAGTATCGACATTATGGCCACGATGATTGACTACGACAGGTTTCAAGCCTGCAGGACGCGCTTCAATCATACAGCGAATATCGTCATCGCCGCCTTTGGCGCCATTTTCATCACTGAGATGGACTGAAAAATGGGTAATACGTTCGCTGTGGCGCTGGAATTCTTGATTTAATTCTTCCCGTACATAAGTAATTAAACGATCACTATTCTGAATGTGGTTATCGGTACGAAGTTCAATATTCATATATTACCATCCTCAATCTTTGTAACTTTTGAGTGCAAAATTTTTTATCTTGGCACGTTTGTAGCTTGCTGTTTCGCATCGCATTTCACTTCTTCAAATGATTGGAATGACACCCTCCATTTTGAATGATGAACACATTTTTGAGTCTGCAGAATCGTGTCCTTATATCTTGAATATCGGCTGTATCTGGGAAATATGCAAGTGATATTTTGGTTTTTTAGCAAAAGAATAATCCATTGTGACAACTGCTTACTCAGCCCAAAAATGCAGGATTTTTCAAACGGAAATTTCATAACCTTTCACACGATTTAATTTGAAATATTTTTTGGCCAAGCAGATAAATCGCTTAAATAACACTCGACCAAGAAACCTAAAAAAAGAGAAATTAAAAGTATTTTTTATCGAAATTAACTCACTTTTATCTAATAATTTTTCTTATAAGATCAGCGCCTAGTCAGCCTTACAGTCCTGAAGAGATCATATGCTTTATGACTGTTTAGTTGCTTTTGCAGAACCGGGAAAAATACTCTTTCGTCATTCGAAAATAATAAACTGCAAAAATGATTTTCAATTGAAATATAAGACCGATCACTCTTATTTTACGATGCCGAGAATAGGCCTATAAAACGACCGTCATTTGAGATTTTAAAAGCAGCTTCATTACACAAACAGAACAAAGCTATTCAGCCTCAGGCCCAAATTAATTACTAAACAATCTGTATATTCCCCCTATTTTTACTGGTTTTCTAAACTCATCATCCTGAATTGAAGTGATTTTATATTTTTAGTTATACATTCAGTCTTTTAAGGCACTACATATTCGACTTTATTTAAAAAATAATAATTTAGAGAAGTATCAACAAAAGACAATGAAAACTGAGGAAGATGATCGTCTACATTCAACTCATAAGGGCTGAAATATATTTAAGTCAGCGATCACTTTTAACTTTATTTTTACTTATTAATCTGTATGCTTATTCTGCTTTCTCGGGGGGATAGATTTAAATGAAATTTACACAACTTGCGGCACTTTGTGCATTGACTTCAGCTGCTGTATTTGCTCAAGCAAAACCAGTTTGGCAGGACTTTAGCGTTACAGGTCTTTATGGTGAAAACTATGAAGTTGTAGACGATCAGCAAACTACTTTAACTGTTGAATATGCTGCAAAAGTTAAATATGCAGATGTATTCTTCTTTATGGATCGTCTGCGCGGTGGAGATGATGTTAAAAGTACGTACTTTGAGTTATCACCACGTTTAAGCTTAAGCGAAGTTACAGGCCAAAAACTTGCCTTTGGTCCAGTGAAAGATGTGCTTATTTCAACAACGTGGGAAGGTTCAGATAATGCTGATAACTTCCTATATGGCGTGGGCTTTGACCTTGATATCCCATACTTTCAATATGCAAGCTTAAATCTTTATCGTGCAAACAATGAAAAAGTGTTTGGCAATAAAGACGATTATCAAATGACGCTTACCTATGGTGTGCCATTTAAACTGGGTGCTGAAGATTTTCTTGTAGATGGCTTCCTTGATTGGTCAACTGCTGAAAAAGACGCTCAAGCAAGCGAGTTAAACTGGACTACACAGTGGAAATGGAATGCGGGCAAACACATTTCTCCAGATACCCGTTTATACCTCGGTGTTGAATATTCAGTGTGGAACAATAAGTTTGGTCTTAAAAATCAAGATGAAAACAATGTCAGCGCACTTGTGAAATATCATTTCTAATTGATGTATGATCGAAAGCAGAACTCCGGTTCTGCTTTTTTTAAACTGTGATTTCAGCTCACCTCTACTAGAACAAGAATATGCCTGATTTTGATATTCGACCTGCGACCGAACATGATCTTGAAACCATCCTCAAGATTTATAATCAGGAAGTACTCTATGGTACTGCGACCTGGAACAGAACAGCCTTTGATTTGAACTATTTCAAAATCTGGTTTAAGCAGCTTAAAAATCAGAATTTCCCGGTTTTTGTGGTTGAAGATACGCGAAATCAGGTCATTGCTGGCTATGCCTGTTATGATCAGTTTCGCAGTATTCAGGGCTTTCAACAGACGGTCGAACATTCCATCTTTTTAAATCCGGATTATGCAGGGCAAGGTTTGGGTTCTAAATTATTACAGTATTTAATTGAACAGGCTCAAGTACAGAAATTGCATATCATGGTCGCAGCGATTGACTCAGAAAACACCTCATCGATTCGTCTGCATGAAAAACTGGGTTTCGTTCAAACTGCCTATATGCCGCAAGTCGGACAGAAGTTTGGGCAATGGCGTGATTTGGTACTCTTACAACTCAATCTGGATCAAGCTTGATTCATTCTTAGTTTAAAACTATTCCAGAACTGCTTTCTGGACACTACTCTTCAGCTTTTTAATACTTGGCCATCACGATATTTTGTTGTTATCCAGTTTAATAAGCACAAGTTCTATTTACTTATACGAGCGGCTATGTTTTATTCAGCTAAAAATCATACTGAATAACACCATGTATAAATCTCTATTGTCTATCGGTCTTTTAGGTTTAAGCGCGCACACTTTTGCTGATTCAGATTTTGAAAAAGAGCTCCGTTCAGGCTGTAGCAAAGTGCAAAGCTATGCAAATAATGGCAAGAAATTCTACGACCAAAAACAATATCAAAAGGCTATAGCGCAATTTGAGCAACAAGCCGCCTGGTCATCTTTTTGTGCGATGAATGTAGAAGATGAGGGTACAGCTTTTTCTGAACGTGATATCACCACGGCATTTAATAATGTCGGTTTAAGTTATGCCAAGCTTGGAAATCCGCAGTGGGCACGCGCCTGGTTTTCCGTTTTTCCGAATGCTAAAGCCAGCCAGTTCAATCTGAAGCAATTGCCTGCACCACAAAAACCAAAGAATCTTGCAGGGAAATATGTCCGCTATGCAGGTTTTGGTCAGTGGAATACGATGGAGGTTAAACCAGCTTCTAATGCCTACCAGATTGAGTTTAATGGACTCTATATGGGTTTACGCAGTCTGATTTATGGACCAAATATGGGAGAATTTTTAACCCGTATGTCGCTGAATAAAGCTCAGGCCAATTACAGCGTAGAAGATTGCAAAATTGATTTGAAATTTCAGTTTAACGCTCAAATTGGACAACAGATTGTGGTGAATAGCAACAATCCAATGTCTTGCGGTTTTGGCCATAATGTCTCAGCGGATGGCATGTATTTAAAGGTTGAGTGATTGCTGATTCAGCGATATCTTATTCCCCTATAACAAACATAATATTCAAAATATTACAGGGAAAATATGGCTAAATTTCTAAATACCAGTGCAACCAATTTTTTCTTAGAAGAACTCATTAAAAATGCCAAAGAACGTCTAATTTTAATCAGTCCGTATTTACGTCTCAATGACCGTATTAAAGAATTATTAGAAGACAAAGACCGGTTAAAAATTGATGTTCGGATTGTCTATGGCAAAAGTGATTTGCATCCTGAAGAAATCAAATGGATTCAAAAACTGGACTATGTGCGTTTGAGTTTCTGCAAAAACCTGCATGCAAAGTGCTATCTCAATGAATCGGAATGTATTATTTCGAGTTTGAATTTATATGAATTTAGCCAGGTCAATAACAATGAAATGGGCATTTCAGTTCGTAAGTATGAAGATGATGAGGTTTTTAAAGATGCGTATGAAGAAGCGCAGCGTATTATTCGGATTAGCGAAGAAGTCCGGATCAGCTTAGATGAAGTCAAAGCTAATCCGAACACTGAGGATTTAGGTCAAACTGATGAAGAAGCTAATGCCTTTAGTAAATTGACCACCTCCAAACTGGCTGCCAAATATAAAATTAAAACAGCAGATTTACTTGAAAAGTTAGTGGATAAAGGCTTTTTAAAGCTGAATGACACGGGTAAACATTTTTTAACTGACCAAGGCAAATCCATCGGTGGTGAATACCGTCCAAGTCAGTACGGCGGCTATTTTTTATGGAATGAAAATACGGAGATCTAATCCCTCCATTATTCAAAAAAGAAAATTCCCCTCTCTTTAAGAGATGAGAAGCTCTGCTTCGTAAGAGGAGATTTAAAATTTAATCCCTCCAAACCTCCCTTTCTTACGCTTCGATATAAAGCAGTGCTTATATCTTGCTTAGGGAGGCTTTTTCCCTCTCCTTCTAGGAGAGGATTAGGGAGAGGTAAATAAAGATAAACCCTCATCCCCCGCCTTCTCCCATAGGAGAAGGAGCTAAAAGCCTTAAATCGCCACCAACTCCCGAATACCTTTCTCAGGCATTTCACTGCCCACACCTTGCGCTACAACCTGCCCACGTGCCATCACGGTATAAGCATCAGCAAGTTCTTCAGCAAAATCATAGAATTGCTCTACCAACACAATCGCCATCTCACCCCCATCTGCCAGTTTACGAATGACCCGACCAATATCTTTAATGATTGACGGCTGAATACCTTCAGTCGGTTCATCCAAAATCAGCACACGCGGTTCAGAAGCAAGTGCTCGTGCAATGGCAAGCTGCTGCTGCTGACCACCAGACAAATCTCCGCCACGGCGGTGCTTCATTTCATCCAACACAGGGAAAATTTCATACAAATGCTCAGGCACTCTGCGTGTCTTTGCTCCTTTAAATTTCGCCATACCAATGAGAATGTTTTCCTCCACCGTCAGCGTTGAAAAAATATCTCGACCTTGTGGCACATAAGCCAAACCTTCACGTACACGCTGTTCAGGACTGAGTTTCGAAATGTCCTTGCCATCCAGCAAAATCTGTCCGGATTTAATCGGTAAAATACCCATCAGACATTTAAGGAGCGTGGTTTTCCCCACCCCATTGCGTCCAAGCACCACCGAACATTCACCCACAGGTGCAGTCAATGACACATCACGTAAAATATGACTGCCACCATAAAATTGATTGACGTCTTTGACTTCTAACATCGCAAGCTCCTTAACGCCCTAAATACTTTTCAATGACATCTTCATTGGCTTGTACTTCTGCCAATGTGCCTTCTGCCAAAATTGCCCCTTGCGCCAGTACCGTGACTTTTTCACTAATGGTGTCAATGAAGCTCATGTCATGCTCGACCACAACGAGGGTGTGATTTTTCTTGAGTTCTAAACACAGCTCCGCCGTGCGTTCGGTTTCGGCATCGGTCATGCCTGCTACAGGTTCATCAAGCAAAATCAGTTTTGGACGTTGCATCAGCAACATGCCGATTTCTAACCATTGCTTTTGACCATGTGACAGCAAGCCAGCAGGTTTATTAATGAACTCTTGCAGACGAATCTGCGTCAATGATTCATCCAAAGCATTTTGTGCATCGGGATCGAGTTTGCTAAAGAAACTCTTTTTCACCCGTTTGTCTTTGGGTGCAGCAAGTAACAGATTTTCCATGACGGTGAAATTTTCAAACACGGTCGGTTTTTGGAACTTACGCCCAATGCCTGCTTCGGCAATTTGTTCAGTGCTCATTTTGGCTAAATCGTAGTTTTGCCCAAAAAATGCTGTGCCTTCGGTTGGTCGCGTTTTACCGGTAATCACATCCATGAGGGTGGTTTTACCTGCCCCGTTCGGCCCGATGATGCAGCGTAATTCCCCCTCTTCGATATACAACGACAAATCATTTAAGGCACGAAAAGCATCAAACCAGACGCTTACTTTTTCCAGATATAGCGCTATGCCGTGAGTAAAGTCTGCGCCTTGTTCTTTTGGACGACCATAGCCTTCAGAAGCATGACCACCATGCGGTTGTAGGATCTCGCTCATTCGCTACGCTCCTTTTTAAAACGGTCAAACAGACCAATAATGCCTTTCGGTAAGAAAATGGTGACCACAATAAATAGCGCACCCAAAATGAGTAACCATGCTTCAGGATAAGCCGAGGTGAAATAGGTTTTTACCCCGTTAATGACACCTGCACCAATTAGTGGGCCAATTAAAGTGCCACGACCACCCGCTGCCACCCACACCGCCATTTCAATCGAGTTCACCGGGTTCATTTCACTTGGATTAATAATGCCTGCTTGCGGCACATACAGCGCGCCTGCAATCCCTGCAATCACAGCAGAAAGCACCCAAGCAGAGAGCTTGTACCAAAGCGTGCGATAGCCCAAATATTGCAGACGATTTTCGCTGTCACGAATCGCCCCCAACACACGGCCATAAGGTTTATTCATTAAATGACGTAACCCAACAAAACAGAGCAGCAGTACCAATGCGGTGATAAAGCACAGGCTGGCACGCATAGATGCCGAGGTAATGTCCATACCTAGCATGGTTTTAAAACCGGTAAAACCATTGTTGCCACCAAAGCCGGTTTCATTACGGAAGAACAGTAATGCAGCGGCAAAAGTCATGGCTTGGGTAATAATCGAGAAATACACGCCTTTAATTTTCGAGCGGAAGGCAAAGAAACCAAAAATAAAGGCAATGATGCCCGGTACTAACACCACAAGGGCAAGTGACCAAAGGAAGTATTCAGTCCCCACCCAAAACCATGGCACTTCCGTCCAACTCAGGAAGCGCATAAAGTCAGGAATACCATCCCCTGCAGACTGGCGCATCAGGTACATCCCAAAGGCATAACCGCCAAGGGCAAAGTACAAACCATGTCCTAAACTTAAAATTCCGGCATAGCCCCAAACTAAATCCAGTGCCAAAGCGACCAGAGCCAAACACATGATTTTGCCAATCAAGGTGACCCAATACGCAGATAAATGCAGGGTTGAATCGGCAGGTAACAGGTGTAACCATGGCAATGCCAATAAAATGGCAAAGCATACGGCAATCGCAATGCCACTATGCGGTTTGTCGGATAATAATTGTGTAATCTTCATGTGCTTACTCCACAAAACGGCCTTTGATGGCAAACAAACCTTGTGGACGTTTTTGAATAAACAAAATCACAAGCACCAAGAGAACAATTTTTGCCAGTACCGCACCAATGCCAATTTCCAAGGCGGTACCACTAATACCTAGACCAAGCGCTGCAAGGACTGCACCCCACACCTGACCTACACCACCGACAACCACCACCAAGAAGGCATCAATAATGTAGTTTTGCCCTAAATCCGGCCCGACGTTACCGACTTGTGCCAAAGCACATCCGGCTAGTCCTGCAAGACCTGAACCTAAACCAAAGGCCATCATGTCGATACGGCTTGAACGAATACCGACTGCTCGCGCCATTTGACGATTTTGCGTCACCGCACGGACAAATAGACCAAAACGAGTCTTGTTGAGTAGATAAACCAAAAGCAGTAACACCGCGACCGTAAAGACAATAATTGCAATACGGTTATAAGGCAGCATTAAGCTGGGGGTGATGGAGATGCCACCGGAGAGCCATGAAATATTCGAAACTTCGACATTTTGCGCACCAAAAGTCATGCGTACCAATTGCATCAGAATCAGGCTGACACCAAAAGTGGCAAGCAAGGTTTCCAACTGGCGACCATATAGCGGACGAATCACGGTACGTTCAATCAACATGCCGATCAGCCCACTTACCAAGAATGCCGCAGGAATCGCGGCGATTAAGTACCAATCGACATAGCTGCCCAAATAGCTTTTAAACAGGCTTTGCACTACATAAGTGGTATAGGCGCCAATCATAATGAGCTCACCATGCGCCATATTAATCACACCGAGCAAACCGTAGGTAATCGCAAGACCCAGTGCAGCAAGCAACAAAATACTGGCGGTACTTAAACCTGAAAATAAATGTCCTGTCCATTCACTGGCTTGAATACGGGTTTTAATACTGTTTTTCGCTTCAAGCAAAGCCGCTTTCAGCTCAGGATGGATAGTCGGCTGTGACAACTCATTGTCGATCATCGCCAAGACATCAGGACGATTAGAATCTTGTAAAATTTTTGCGGCTTGAATTTTGACGAGCACATCTGAGTTTTCATAATCCAGACGCGCTTTCAGTTGTGCCAAACGGGCTTTGACTTTATTGTTTTGTTCTTTTAAATACAGCGCATTGATATGTGCTATATCAAGTTCCGCAAGATTGCTTTCATAAATATCAATCGCTTCTAAACGCTCAGAGGCATCATCCGACTTCAACTTGCTTTGTGCCAAACCAAAGGTCAATGCTTTACGCAAGGTATTCACCAAAGTGACTTGTGCAAGGTCGCTTGGCCAATCTGCAACAGCATCTAAACTTGGATAACTGAGCAACTGATCATCGGCTTCTAAAATATAGGTTTGACCATTGGAACCATTATAAAGCTGCTCGTTTTCAACATATTCTGCAAGCTGATCTAGCTGTTCGATACTGCCCGGCCATTGCTTCAGTAAAGCACGGCGCTGGGCAAAATCACCTTGCACAAATTGCTGGATTGCATCTTGTTGTACCGCTATAACGGAAGAGTGTTGTTGTAAAGAAGTGTCTGCTGCTGCCATTTGCAAACAACATATTTGCATAAACAATAGAAAAATAGCGGCGATATTCACGCGAATATTCATTATATTCACCCCTATTAAGGTGGAATTTCATCCATAAAGAAAAGGAAAAAAATCAAAAGAAACCTGCTGCTGATACAGCAGGCTAGAGGCCATTTTTATTTAGGAATATAGGTGCTCCATGGCTGTGCCTGGATGGCTTGAGGCGTCTTATAGACCACATCAAACTGACCATCGCCACGAATCTGACCAATCATGACCGGCTTGTGTAAGTGATGATTGCTTGCATCCATTTTTAGGGTATAGCCCGATGGTGCTTTGAATTCCTGACCTGCCATCGCTTCACGGACTTTATCGACCTCTGTAGAACCTGCTTTTTCAACGGCTTGTTTCCACATATTGATCCCCACATAGGTCGCTTCCATTGGATCATTGGTCACCAGTTTGTCAGCATTTGGCAATTTAAATTCAACGGCGTACTGCTTCATCTTGTTGGTGAATTCGGTATTGACCGGATTCTTCACTGACATGAAATAGTTCCATGATGCCAAATGCCCGACCAGTGGTTTGGTATCAATCCCACGCAGTTCTTCTTCACCGACCGAGAACGCCATCACAGGAATGTCAGAGGCTTTAATGCCTTGGTTACCCAGTTCACGGTAGAACGGTACGTTGGAATCACCATTGATGGTCGAGATCACCGCGGTCTTTTTACCTGCTGCGAATTTTTTCACATTGCCGACAATGGTTTGATAATTGCTGTGACCAAATGGGGTGTACTCTTCCATGATGTCCGCATCGGCAATACCTTTAGATTTTAAGAATGCACGTAAAATCTGGTTGGTGGTGCGTGGATAAACATAGTCTGTACCCAAAAGCACAAAGCGTTCAGCCTTGCCGCCTTCTTCGCTCATCAAGTATTCCACCGCAGGAATCGCTTGCTGGTTAGGCGCAGCGCCGGTGTAGAAAATGTTTTTAGACTGTTCCTGACCTTCGTACTGTACCGGGTAGAACAATAAGCCATTCAGCTCTTCTACTACGGGCAATACCGATTTACGTGATACCGACGTCCATGCACCGAAAATCACCGCGACTTTGTCCTGGGTAATCAGTTGACGGGCTTGCTCTGCAAATAGAGGCCAGTCTGAGGCTGGATCGACCACCACAGGTTCAAGCTTTTTACCCAATACACCGCCATTGTCATTAATTTCTTTAATGGCCATTAAGGCGGTGTCTTTCAGTGAGGTCTCAGAAATTGCCATCGTGCCTGAAAGAGAATGCAGAATACCGACTTTAATCGTGTCACCACTTTCTGCAACTGTGGTTTCTGCGGCCGGGGCTTCTACTTTTTCAGCAGATTTTGAACACCCCGTTAATGCAACAGCCCCTGCCATGCTTGCGGCTAAAATACTTTTTGAAAATAAATTGCGTTGGAACATCAGATTTTCTCCACACTTTATAATGGTGCATTTTTCATGCTTGTCTTGTTGTACATCTGCGTGGAGTGATTCAATTTCTGTGCCAAGGCTTCAAAAATAAAAAAATTTACTTTAACTGGTTTCATTATTTGTATTATGAATCATTGATTTAGTAATACTAAAAAGAATTAAAACTGTATTTAAATGCTGTATCCGAGCTTAACTCTAAGTAGGTTGCGCAAAGAGCAATGAAAACATGGCAGAAGTGAGATAGAAGATGATGTACAAATAAAGTGCAGTATTTTGAATAATTTTTGCACTGTTTTAAAACAAAAAATCCCGCGCTTGCGGGATTTTTTGTTGCTTAAATTCGATAGTTTAAACTACCAAATCAGCCAGATTACCTTTTTGCTCTAACCAGTCTTTGCGGTCACTGGCACGTTTTTTAGCTAATAATTTATCCAGTAAACCTGCGGTATGATGAGCATCATCCAGATCCAGTTGCACCAGACGGCGCGTGTTTGGATCCAGTGTGGTTTCACGTAACTGGCTGGCATTCATCTCACCCAGACCCTTGAATCGAGTAATTTGCGGATTCTTGGTTTTGCATTTTTTCAGGATGCTATTCAGCTCGTCTTCATCCAAAGCGTAGTGCACATCTTTGTTGTCATCGATTCGGAATAATGGCGGCATCGCCACAAATAAATGCCCCTCTTCCACCAGAGTCGGAAAATGCTTCACAAATAAGGCACACAGCAAAGTCGCGATATGCAGACCATCTGAGTCGGCATCGGCCAGAATACAGACCTTGCCATAACGCAGTTCGGACAAGTCATCCGAACCCGGATCAACGCCAATGGCAATCGCAATATTGTGTACTTCCTGCGATGCTAGAACTTCGTCAGAAGAGACTTCCCAAGTGTTTAGGATTTTTCCACGAATTGGCATAATCGCCTGAAAGTTCTTATCACGCGCCTGCTTGGCCGAACCACCCGCAGAATCCCCTTCCACAATAAACAGTTCTGACTGATCCAGATCATGGCCTACACAGTCAGACAATTTACCTGGCAAAGTTGGACCAGCGACAATTTTCTTACGTTCTACTTTTTTCGCAGCTTTTAAACGG
This sequence comes from Acinetobacter sp. YH01021, assembly GCF_013420255.1. GTDB lineage: Bacteria > Pseudomonadota > Gammaproteobacteria > Pseudomonadales > Moraxellaceae > Acinetobacter. The sequence goes on along the minus strand of NZ_VOYO01000005.1, from coordinate 63,004 downwards.
CGACCGGCTTTGGAAATGGCCATTTCTGCCAGTTGCATGGCGATGTCAGAATTCTGGTTCAACCACAGTGCAAAGGCATCTTTGGCAATATTCTGCACAATTCCGGCTGCTTCACGGCTCGATAGACGTTCTTTAGTCTGACCTGAGAATTGCGGCTCCTGAAATTTCAGCGACAGGATATAATTGACGCCGTCCCAGACATCTTCGGCAGAGAGTTTCATATTCCGCGGCAGCAAATTACGCAGTTCACAGAATTCACGCATCGCATCGGTGACGCCTGAACGCAGACCATTCACATGCGTTCCGCCTTGTGCGGTCGGAATCAAGTTGACATAAGATTCCTGGACGCTTTCACCCCCTTCGACATTCCAGCAAATTGCAAATTCTGCGCTGGCACGTTCCGCATCGCCTGTGGCAACAAACGCCGGTGCCGGAATAATTTCACGGTCTTCCAGCTCGTCCATCAAATAATCAACCAGACCATTTTCAAACTGCCAGGTGATCTTTTCATCATTGATCTGATCAACATAGTTGATCTGTAAGCCCGCCGCCAAAACAGCTTTGGCTTTGAGATTATGTTTTAAAGCTTTGAGGGCAAATTTAGGAGAATCAAAATATTTGGCTTCAGGCCAGAATTGTACCGTAGTTCCTGATACCCGTTTCGGTGCCTTACCTGCCAGCACTTCAAGCGGTGCAACCGGTTCGCCATTTTCAAAGGCCATTTTATACAGATTGCCCTGACGCTGAACTTCAACCTCTACCCGGGTCGAAAGCGCATTGACCACTGAAATCCCGACGCCATGCAAACCACCGGAAAACTGGTAATTATCGGTGCTGAACTTACCGCCGGCATGCAGTTTGGTCATGATAATTTCAATACCGCTCTGGCCGTATTCAGGGTGAATATCCACCGGCATCCCACGGCCATTGTCTTCGACTGATAAAGAACCATCTTTATAGACCGTGACGGTAATCTTGTTGGCATGTCCTGCCAGTGCCTCATCGACAGCATTATCAATCACTTCCTGTGCCAAATGGTTGGGACGAGAAGTATCGGTATACATGCCCGGACGACGACGGACCGGATCCAGACCAGATAAAACTTCAAGAGATTGAGCCGTATATTGAGACACGTTATTCGGTTTCCTTTTTTATGCAGTCCAATAAAAACTGTAAGACGAACGGAATTTTTTCCGCAAAATCATCCATCCCGTGACTGCCATGCGCTTCAGTCATCAGCATTGCAGGGGGATGCGCAGCACTATAATAACGATGTGCTTCACGATAATCCAAAACTTCATCGCCTTGTTGCAGCAGAACCATTATTTTGTCTGCATCTTGTGCAACCGGCAGGGCCAATTGCTGGAGTTGTACCAGATCTGCCTCATCCAGACACCAGTTTGGATGTACTTGATAAGGCAATTGCTCGTCAAACAGTTCACGAAACAATTGCCATGGTCGCATTGCCGGATTGATCAGTACAGCAGGCACAGCATGCTGTGCGACCAGATGTGTCGCATAAAATCCGCCGAGACTACTGCCCAGTAACGCCACATCATGCATTAATTCAATCAGGCCAGAAACATACGCAATGGCAGCCTTCGGTGACATGTTTAAATCGGGTAAATGTACCTGAATTTCAGGATACTTTGCACAGTAATGTTGCAGCAATTTCCCCTTGATCGAGTTCGAATTACTCTTAAAACCATGCAAATAAATGATATTCATGAACTACCAACAAAAAACCCATCAATCATCAAAATTTAATTTAAATAATGTGAAGTACACTACGTTATAAGACCAGTTAATTGCTTAAATTGTCTGACAAAAAAGCTCAAAATCTTCTCTCATTCTCGTTATTTTAAGCTGAGGCCCTCAAAATCAGGAAACTCAACAAGAAAAAGAATTTATACCGCGAAGTTCTTTAAAAAGAAAGATGGCACCACATGCGGCTCATTGAAAGGACAGGATCAGATGCCAAGTTTGACACCGTTACATGAAACCTATTGTCGATGGGACCGAACCCCGCCGAGTCAGGCCGATGTACTGGAAGGTCTGGCGCAGCTGGTGACTATGCGCTTTAACGATGTGATCCAGGAACTGGTCAAGAGTATTCAACGCGAAATCTTAATGAGTATTTTCGGTTTAAGTGAAAATAATTCAGAAAAGATTCAGAATATTCCTTCAATCGTGCGGCTCTATCAGATGTCTTATGACATGCTGTTTCATTATGGCAATACCCTGATTGCCCCTGCTTTGCGCCAGATTATTGAACGCTTTCCTAAACTGCACAATAAACCGCTGACACCTTCCTTGCATTTTCTGGTCAGTGTCTTAAATGGCATTATCGGGGATTATCTGCTGAAATATCAAAACCCTCTAGCCCTGCCGATGGTGATCTATGACCATTATGGCTCGCTGCAAAAAGGTGAGCTAAGCGGTCGTATCACTTTGTTTGTACATGGCTTATGCATGAACCATTTAGACTGGTCAAATCGCAAATATGAAGGCATTGGGGCAAAATTACTGGCGCAGCGCGACCGCAATACCATGCTCTACCTGAATTACAATACTGGACGCCGGATTTCTGCCAATGGTCGCAGTCTGGCGAATACCTTACAGGATCTGGTTGTTCGCAATCCTAGAATTACCAGTATTGACCTGATCGGGCATAGCATGGGTGGTCTGGTCTCTCGTAGTGCGCTGTTTTATGGCAAGCAGAATGTCTATAGCTGGGTCAATATGGTGGAAAATCTGGTTTGTCTGGGCTCACCGCATCATGGTGCAGTACTGGAACGTTTTGGCTTTAGCTTGCAGGACAAACTTGGACATTTTCCACTGATCCGGCTGCTTGGCCATCTGGTCAATATTCGCAGTAACGGTATTCTGGATTTGCGCCATGGCAGCGTCCGGGATGATGACTGGGAGCATAATCCACTTCGGATCGGCTTTATGGATGATCACCGTAAACCTGCCCCAATTCCCTCGCATATCGATACCTATCTGGTCGCCGGTACCATCGAGTTTGAAAACCGAAAAAACAAGACCTTACATGTAATTGGTGATTATCTGGTCAGTATTAAAAGTGCTTTGGGCGAGCATCCCAATCCGCGTTTCCAGCTCAAAGTCCCCGATGCAAACAAGGCGATTTTTTACGGCCTGAACCATTTTGAAATTCAGTATCATCCGCTAGTGGCCGAGCAGGTGGCGCGCTGGTTCTATCCAAGTGTAGAAGATGAAGCCTTTGATCAGATTCATGAACATGTGATGGATCTGGACAGTCTGGAAGGCATAGCCCTGACCTAAACTGAAGCAAATAAAAAAGCCCTCGATTGAGGGCTTTTTTATTAAATACGGAATTAATATTTATCTCTGAGTCGTTTAACCGGTGCCTTTTTATATTTACGCAGTAGTTGCCACAGGCTAATCAGCAATAAAATACTGAAAAAGATCAAAGACCAGACAGGCAAGGATTGACCCAAGAAGGTCCAGTCAATCGCGGCACATTCCCCTGAACCATTTAAGACCTGTTGCAGTACAGACTGCATCGGCAGGGTTTCCAGCCAGTATTCCAGACCGGGACCACAGCTCGGCACCTGATCCGGGGGCAGGTTCTGTAACCAGACATGACGCGCAGCCACGCCCACAGACCACAAAATACTGAGCGAACCCAGCAAGGCATATAGCCGCTTCATGAGATTAGATGCGGGATTATGCAGGAATGCGATCAGTGAGATGATCCCGAGTCCGATTAATCCGACACGCTGAAACACACAGAGCGGACAAGGCGCCAGACCTTGTACATGCTCAAGATATAAGGCAAATGCCATGCCGATGACAGCAGCCAGAAACAACATACCACTCACGAAGCGATAACTCCATTGCATGGTGAATCCCCTTATTTTTTATCGATATTGGGCTAAATAATCAGCAAAACTGATGCTGCTATCTTGCTCGAGTTGCTGTTGCTGCTGCAATGACTTTTGTGACATTTCTTCAAAATAAGCCAGTGTTTCCGGACTGAGCTGATGTTCTTCATAGACACTGCTGTGCTGCTGTGCCAGATGTTGGCCAAAATGCCACATCCCGCCCTGTTCACGCGTATCACCCACCACCAAGGCAGACAAGGTGGCATCGACTTCATCGACCCGGATCATCATGGTTTTTAATGCATCGGTATAGAGAGTACTGTCATAGGCCGAATTTAACAGCTTGGCCAAGGGATGCATGCGCTGCAAATGTATGGCACACCAATCCTCAATCGGATAAGACTGGCCATTTTCCATAATTGCGGCATTTGGCGCACGACCACGGTTCACTACTTCGGCCTGATTCTGCTCAATAATATCCTGTTCATGACTGAGTAGTGCCGGACTATCTTGCAATAAACAGTACAAGGCTAGCACTTCAAGGAAACCGGCCGTATCTTCATTAATGCCAATCGGGCTGTATGGATTGACATCGACTGCGCGCAGCTCGACATAGGCAATCCCACGATTTTCCAGTGCCTGTGACGGGGTTTCACCCGCGAGTGGCACCTGTTTCGGGCGCACTAAGCTGTAATATTCATTTTCGATTTGCAACACATGATCATTGATCTGGATCGGCTGGCCATTGGCATCATCTAGTCCCAGACGACTAAACGGTTTATACGGCGTTTTAACGGCTTTTTGCAGTCCGTCCAGATAGTCCTGCAAATTATTGTAGTGAATACCGAGCTGTTTCTGCGCAGAGTTTTGATAGCCAAAACGTCCCATACGCAGCGCGGTCGCATAAGGCGAATACAAAGTGCCTTTCACCAATGGCAGCAAGAAATGATCACGGCCAGTCATAAAGCACTGGCAGACTGCCGGACTGGCCCCGATCAGGAACATCACCAGTGGGGTCAGACGAATAAAGTTACGGATCAGGCCCATATAGCGATGGCTGCGATAATCCTGCAAGCTCAATGCTTTCAGCGCTTCGTCCTGTTCCTGCTGTTGCAGTGCCTCGAAGAGATGGTCCGGGAAAGACAGGTTGTAATGCACGCCTGAAATCGTCTGCATACGGCGGCCATAACGCACACCTAGACCATGACGATACAAGGTTTTAAACAGACCGATATTCGAGCTGCCATATTGTGCCAGCGGAATGCTGTCATCGCGGCTGTCCAGCATACACGGCATCGACAAAGGCCAGAGCTTTTCATCATTTTCCAGATGACGATGCACAATCGCATGAATATCGCTGAGATAGTCCAGCGCTTTTTTAATACTGTCCTGTGGCGGAGTAATAAACTCCATCAACGCTTCAGAATAGTCCGTGGTGATATGTGGATGAGTCAAGGCTGAACCCAAGGCACGAGGATGCGCTGCCTGTGACAGGAAACCATCACTTTGCATACGCAAGCTTTCACGCTCGATACCACGCAGCATGCCTTTGATGAGTGACGACTCGACCCAGGTCGGTAATACATTTTGGGAAGTCGATTCAGGTTGACTCATTACAATCTCGCTTAAGGGGGCTAAATTATTAAATTAAAATCATCGGTTTAATCAGTATAACGTGATTTCGTGCCGGCATATGACAGGCTGCCTAGTTTTCAGGCAAACCATTGATTTTTAATTTGGCAAATTTTTAACACAAACTTCCTCTATAAGACATGGAAAATTTGTGATTTTATTAACAAATAGATGCTAATGAATTGTAAATATTATGAATTATCAAGATATTTTAGACTTCTGGTTTCATGCGGACAGCCAGCCCTTATGGTTTAGCCAAAGTCATGAATTCGACCAAAGTATTGCGCAGCAGTTCATGAGCACCCATCAGCAGGCAGCCCAGGCTGAACTTTGGGGCTGGCGTAAAACCGCAGAAGGCCGGCTGGCCGAAATTATTGTGCTAGATCAATTTTCACGAAATTTATTCCGTGATTCTCCCCAAGCTTTTGCCCAAGACAGTCTGGCACTGGCCTTGGCTCAGGAAGCCATCAGCCTGAACCTGGATCAACAGCTCAGTCCGGAACAGCGTGCCTTTCTGTATATGCCATTTATGCACAGCGAATCCAAACTGATTCATGAATTCGCCTTAAAACTGTTTCAGCGTCTGGGCAATCCGACCAATCTGGAATTCGAGAAAAAGCACAAGGTCATTATTGACCGCTTTGGACGTTATCCGCACCGGAATCAGATTCTGGGTCGTAAATCGACCAATGAAGAACTTACTTTCCTGACCCAGCCCGATAGCAGTTTTTAAGATTTTTTTAAGCCCGGCTGTCTGGACTGGATCATTGCATCAGGAGATCGAACATGAAAAACATGCTACTGGGATTGAGTGTGATTGCTGCCCTCAGCCTGACTGGCTGTGCAACCACACCCTCAAAGCCCTTAACATTTGACCAGTTAGGTCGCTACAGTACCACTCCCCTCAATAGCAACACTTACCGTATCAGCTTTCAGGCCCATCCCAATATGAGCTTTGGCACAGCCGAAGAAATTACCCTGCTCAAAGCCGCACAGACTACCGTACAAAATGGCTTTCAGTTCTTCAGAGTACTGAATGATCCAAGTAACCGTACTCAACAACCTCCACGGCAGGCCATCGTCTATCCGGCGCCGAGCTTTTATCCGTACGGATATTACCGCCGATATCCGGGATTCTGGCCAGACCCATTCTATGACCGTCCTTATACCGTGACTCTGGATCCTGCCCAAGTGGCCTATACCATTGAATGCTTCAAAGCCAATCAGGCGCCTCAAGATGCCTTTGATGCCCGCTTGATTTTACAGTCACTTGGGGCTAAATATGGTTTAAGTCCATCCGGTGCAGTGCTGCAACCGCAACCCGCCAATCCCTCCTGACAGGATGATCTATGCAGACAGAGCGTATCTCCCCGAGCTTACAACGCAGTAAACGTTTCGCGACCATCGCCTTGGTGGTCGCCGTACTGACCTGGTTGGCATTGATGGTTGCAGCCAAATTGTTACCTGAATATGTCTGGCTCATTCATATTCTGATGCTCTCGGCAGAAGCGGGTGTGGTCGGTGGCCTGGCGGACTGGTATGCGATTACCGTACTGTTTCGTAACCCTTTTGGCAGATTGCCCATTCCCAAGTTTTTACGCGACCATACCGAAATCATTCCACGTAACAAGGCGCGTATTGCAGAGTCGATGGGCCGTTTTGTGCAGGAAAATTTTCTTTCTCCGCAAATTGTACAGCGCAGTCTGGACAGTACCGACCTGAGTCTGGCTGCAGGACGCTGGCTGGCCAATCCACAAAATAATGTCCAAGTGACTCAGGTCATTCAACAGACGGTTCCTAAAATCTTTGAATTTGTCGGACAGGAACAGATTGCCGGATTTATCCAGAGCAACAGTGTGCAATGGGTCAAAAATACCCAGATCAATACTCTGGCCAGCGAAATGCTGCATGCCGTTCTGGACAATGATTTCCATCAGGATGTGCTACAGCGCGGACTGGATGTGGTACATGCCTGGATGACCTCACATCCGGAACAAACCCGCGAGCTGACCCGCAACCTGTTTAAGGAAATGGGCGTGTGGAAACTGGCCAAAGGCGCCAGCTGGATCGGGATTGATGTGCAGCAACGCAGTATTGATTCCGTGATCGGGCGCGTTGAAGCCATGCTGGCCGATCCAGATCATCCATGGCGACTTAAAATTGAGAACATGGGACATAGCTGGATGTTACAGCTGGCGGATAATGACAGTGAAGCCAGCCAGCGTCTGAATGAAACCAAAGATGCCTTACTGGATAGTCCACAAGTGCTGAATTTTATCAGTGGTGCTGTGGTGATTTTATGTGATGCGATCAAGGCTGACTTGCAAAAACCTGATTCGGGTATTGCCGAAAATCTCAGAATTGCCATTCAGCAGGTCGGTGAAAATATCATCTCGAATGCCTCGGTTCGTGAGCTGCTGAATAAACGTCTCAGCGGGATCGCAGTTGACCTGAGTGACCAGTATAGTGAAAAAGTCATTCGTTTTATCAGCGAGCGCATTCACGAATGGGATTCAAGCGAGATGATCGATAAGATTGAAAACGAAGTCGGCGGCGACCTGCATATGATCCGGGTCAATGGCGTGGTAGTTGGAGCATGTATCGGTCTGGTGCTCGGGATCATCCGGGCGGCGGTGGAGCATTTAATTTAAAAATGATGCTATTCGCCCCATACAGCCCCACTTTTAAAATGCCCAAGAATTGACTCCGGCCAGATCAAATTTAAAGATTGATCACTTTGGTGGCTGGGGGCCGGACATATCCACCAATAACCCAGTGAATTTGCGCACGAAAGGCAATAAGGTCACCACAATCGGAAAGGCAATCGCCCAGGAAATCATCCAGTTATGAAACCAGAGTGCTATAAATCCATCAATCCAGCCGAGATTACGCAGCATATTGATCATGGAAATAATGCCACTCATCAGGCAGGACAGGATAAAAGGCACAATAATCAATGCCCATTTTGCAGGAAGTTTAGGAATATGACCGATAATGGTCGGACGTTGTGATGCAGCCACGACATGCTCTTTTTACTGTTTTCAGATGACTAATATAAGCCAAATTCTGTACGGTGAAGCATTGTTTTTTTCATCTGAAATGTTGAGCTAAAAACTGGTTTTATTTTCACGGGATTAATCCGGTTATTACCCCTTTCTCTAGTTCAAAATTTCTGGTGAAGTGATCTTCTACTTTTTATTCCCTAGAAATGCTTTTACCTAAACAGCCTGAAATTTGCTATATTTGCTGTTTTTCTGCGATCTCTATTTTCGACTGATTATGAATACGGCAATACAAGCAGCTCTCGATCATGCAGTGCACACTTTACAGGCACAAGGCGTACTCCCATCTGACTGGAACAATACAAGTAATTTGACGCGTACCAAAGACCGAAGCCATGGTGACTTTGCGTCGAATATTGCCATGATCGCGTCGAAAGCTGCGGGTATGAAGCCACGTGATTTAGCGGAAAAAATTCTTGCTGCCCTGCCTGAAGTGGCGGATATCAGCAAGGCAGAAATTGCCGGTCCTGGTTTTATTAACTTCTTCCTGAATGCTGACCAGCGCTTTGCAGTCCTTGATCAAATTCAGGCACAACAGGCGACTTATGGTCGTACCCAGGTCAATGCGGATAAACGTATCCAGGTTGAATTCGTGTCTGCCAACCCGACCTCTAGCCTGCACGTAGGTCATGGTCGTGGTGCCGCGTATGGTATGACGGTTGCGAATTTGCTTGAAGCGACTGGTGCTAAAGTCGACCGCGAATACTATGTCAATGATGCTGGCCGTCAAATGGACATTCTGGCGACTTCGACTTATCTGCGCTACTTAGAATTAACGGGTCAGGAACTGGTGTTCCCGAAAAATGCCTACCAAGGTGACTACGTTAAAGAAATCGCGCAAAGCATTATTGATCAGGATGGCGACGCCTATGTACGTCCTGTGGCTGACGTGTATAAAAACGTGCCTGAAGATGTACAGTTTGCAGCTGAGTTAGATGCAGATGGTAATAAAGTCGTATTGTCTGGCGATAAAGAAAAACACATCGATGGTTTGATCTTTAACTCACAAGCGTTAATTGGCACAGGCTACCGCGTATTCTTGCAAGCCGCGCTTAAAGCTATCTTAGATGATATTAAAGATGACCTGGGCGAGTTTGGTGTAACCTTCAATCAATGGTTCAGCGAAGAATCATTGACAGACAAAATTGAAGAAGCCTTACAGACCTTAGATCAGCGTGGTTTCCTGTATGAACTGGATGGCAACATCTGGTTTAAATCCACTGCATTCGGCGATGAAAAAGACCGTGTGGTGAAACGCCGTAATGGCCAGACCACTTACTTCGCGTCTGACATCGCTTACCACCTGAACAAGTTACAGCGTGGCTATACCGATATTATTGATATCTGGGGTTCAGATCACCACGGTTATATCGCACGTGTAAAAGCGGCCATTGATGCGCTAGGCTATGACTCGAAGAAATTAACGGTTCTTCTGGTTCAGTTCGTAAGTCTTTGGCGTGGCGGCGAAATGGTACAAATGTCATCCCGTTCAGGCCAGTTTGTGACCTTGCGTGATCTGCGTAAAGAAGTCGGCAATGATGCTGCACGTTTTTACTACGTAATGCGTAAGTCTGAACAGCACATTGATTTTGACTTGGATCTTGCTGTGTCACAAAGCAAGGACAACGCCGTGTATTACATCCAGTATGCACATGCCCGTATCTGTCGTATGTTAGAAAAAGCAGCTTCTACCAATGTCAACTTTGATGCTATAGCAGCACGTAATTTGGCGGCCAAGCTTGAACTTGATGCTGAAACTGAAATCCTGGCCAAGCTGGCTGCCTACCCAGAAATTCTGGTACGTGCTGCAAACAGCTATGAACCGCATCAAATTGGTAACTACCTAAAAGAACTGGCAGCATTATTCCACGGCTGGTACAACGACAATAAAGTACTCGGTGATGATGCTGAATTGACCCAAGCACGCTTATTGTTATCAGTGAACGTGCGTCAGGTACTGCGTAACGGTCTGGAACTGCTTGGCGTATCAGCTCCTGAGAGCATGTAAGCAAAACACTGTTTTGCATGCTCGCAAGGCGAGAGCTAGGCTCGAAGCAGAAATGTAAAGCACTGCTTTTACATTGATGCAAGACAAGAGCTATGCTCGAAGTGAGCATGTAAGCAAAACATTGCCGTTTATCTGCTGAGCAGACATTTTGTAACTTTAGCTATGTGCTTGAAGATACAGATAAATTAAAATTCTGTGTGATTTGTGATCTAGAGGATGACTTTTGTATCCTGATCACATAGGATGAAGTGATAGTAGGGGCATAACTGCTGTTATGCCTTTTCTATATGTCCCGATTAATAAGAGGAAAATCCCAAGTGTTTGGAAAAACGCAGCGCGGTGTATCTGAAAGACCGAATAAGCCTAAAAAGCCACTTATTCCAACCTGGCTCGGCACACTCGTGATCATTTTAATCGTGTTAAGTTTTTTAATGGCACTGATGCTCTGGAAGCCATGGGAACCAGTTAAACCGAAAACTCAAACAAGTGCTGAATCTGTCCAAGAAGAAGATACCAATAAAGATTACCGTTTTTATGATCTCTTGCCACAGCAACAAGTGACGCCAATTCCTGAACAGGCCGTCCCTGAAAACAAAAATCAGGATACGGTAGTGATTGTAGAAGCACCTCGACCTGAAGTGGCTACACCTGAGGCGACGACAACTGAGCCTGGCTTAGAAGCCAGCGAAGCGCCTGTTGCCGCTCCGGCCAGTTATATTCTGCAAGTTCGCAGCTTTGATGATCCAGATCAAGCCGATGCCCGCCGTGCCGAAATTATTCTCAATGGTTTATCTGCCGATGTGGTACGCAGTGTAGAAAATGGCAAAGTCTGGTATCGCGTGGTTTCAGGCCCTTATGATTCTGCAGAAGCTGCAATTATCGCACAGCAAACCTTGCAGAATAGCGGGATCGATTCCATCGTCGTGAAACGGTAAATTTCTAGAAATAAAAAAAGCGCCTGATGGCGCTTTTTTTTGAACCTCTCCCTTGCGCAGCAGTGCTGCTCATGTCCTATAAGGAGAGGAAATCCCCCTTTTTTAAAAGGGGACTGAGGGGGATTTTTATTTATTCTAAACGAGAAAATATTTAATCCCTCCAACCTCCCTTTAATAAAGGGAGGGTAAAATCTTTAAACTGTATGCCCCAGCGCTTCACCCATATTCACCAAAGAATTGGCCTTGAATACGGCATCCCACTGCATTTTATTTTCTTCGAATAAAATCACTGCTGTTGAACCGAGGTAGAAACGACCCAGTTCTGCCCCTTTTTCCAGGAACAGATCATGCTGATTAAGTTCGATCCGGCCTGAAGGCTTCACTTTGCCGGTTGCCACGGTTTCAATACCCGCAACAATCATCGCACCGACCAATACCACCGCCATACGGCCGATTTCAGTATCAAACAGACAGACCATACGTTCATTGCGTGCAAACAGGCCCGGAATGTTTTCTGCGGTCACCTGATTGACCGAGAACAACTCACCCGGTACATATAACGTTTCAGTCAAGGTGCCAGCAAATGGCATATGCACCCGATGATAATCACGTGGCGACAAATACACGGTCGCGAATTCACCATTTTTAAATGGCTCAGCCAGTTGTGGATCAGCAATCAGGGCTTCAACGGTAAATTTCTGGCCTTTGGCCTGAAACACATCGCCATTTTCAATTTTACCTAGCTGGGAAATCGCACCATCTGCTGGCGAAACAATGCTCGTAGCATCTGGATCAACCGCACGGATACCTTCTTTTAGGGCGCGGGTAAAAAATTCATTAAATGACTTGAATTTCAGGGCATTGGCCTGTTCAGCAATCGACATATCAATGCCATACTGCGCCTTAAAGGCAGTAATTGCAGCAGTTTTGATAATCGGGTTTTCGCTGGCGGCAATTTTACCCACCACCCGAGACAAGCGATGTTGCGGTACTAATCGTTGGGCTTTAATAAAAAACTGTTGTTTTAAACGTGATGTGATGCTCAAGATGGCAGCTCCCCTGTAGCGATTGGACTATCGAGGCGGTTGCCCCATTCACTCCACGCACCATCATAGGCTCGAATTTTCCAGCCCAGTAAACGACCCAGAATATAGGCCAAACCTGAGCGGTGATGGGACTGGCAGTACACCACAACGGGTTGATTCAAATCAAAGCCCAGTTGTTCCAGACGCTGCTGAGTACGTGGTAAAGGCTGTAATTTTAAATGATTTTCACGATTAAGGGCAGTACTCCATTCAAAATGACGTGCTCCCGGAATGTGACCGCCGCGTCGAGCCGCTAAACGTAGGCCAGTATATTCATCTTGTGTACGGCAATCCCAAATTTGAACCTGTTGATTTTCAACCTGTTGGCGCAGTTCATCATAGCCAATCTGAAAATTCGCCTGATGCTCAAGATTGACCTGCAACACGTTCTTCACTGGTGCAAACTGTTCCTGACTGGAAGAAGTCGGCAAGCCTGCACCGAGCCAGGCATGAATCCCACCATTCAACAGACTGGTATTTTCAAAACCCAGACAATGTAGGTTCCAGAGCAAACGCCCTGCCCATGCCCCGCCCTCATCATCATAAGCCACCACATGATGCTCAGGAGAAATATTCAGATAATCAATGAGAGCCTGCAAGCCTTCGGTATCCGGTAACAGTCCCATCGCCGTTTCTTCCTGACGCACCAGAAGTTTAGGCTTTAAATGCAAGGCATGCGGAATATGCAGCTGCTCATACACAGAGGCACGGCTCAGGTCGACAATACGAAGTTTTTCATGGCCCAAATAGGGAACTAAATCTTCTGCCTCAATCAGCAGGCCAAAATTAAAAGCTGCAGCGGTCATCGTTATCATGGCTATTATTGGTCAAATCCTGTTGATCTTAGCACAGCTGGTTTTTACACTGATGTGCTTTCTTTGCAGATGATTAGCAAGATTTTAGCTAAACCCTGGTGTTAAATAAGCTTGCATAAAAAAACCGCCTCTATATAGAAACGGTTCTTAAAAATTATGAATTTTTCAAACTGACTTAAGCAGGTTCATTGATCTCAAAAACCTGACGCAAATAGGCCAAGAACGTATCATTATCGGTCATGGTTTTGCCCGGACTATCCGAGATTTTGGCTACTGACTGACGGTTACATTCCACCAGTTTCAGCACAATATTGAGTGGGGTTTGCCCCATATCATTGGTCAGATTGGTGCCAATGCCGAAACTGACCTGAAAACGGTCTTTAAAGTACTGATGCAATTTCCAGGCTTTTTCCAGATTCAGGCCATCACTAAAAGTCAGCATCTTGGTTTTGCTGTCTATTTTCAGCTTTTTATAATGCGCATAGGCCTTGTCACCCCATTCATAAGGGTCGCCACTATCATGACGCAAGCCATCAAATAGCTTGGCAAAGTACAGATCAAAGTCGCGCAGGAATGCATCCATCCCCACCACATCGGTCAAGGCAATACCCAAGTCACCACGATATTCCTGTACCCAGCTTTCCAGTGCAGATTTCTGGAAATTACGTAAACGTACGTCCAGCGCCTGAAAAGCTTGCAGGAATTCATGCGCCATGGTACCAATCGGGGTAATGCCCAGCTCTTTGGCTAACAGTACATTACTGGTCCCACGGAATACATGCGGTGCGGCTTTGTGAAATTCTTCGACCACATGCTTTTGCCAATCGAAACTGTAACGGCGACGCGTACCAAAATCTGACACCAAGAATGGTGGATCATTGGGGTTTTGCGCAGCATCATACTGTTTTAATAGCTCGATTTTGGCTTTTAAACGGTGTTCGCCTTCAGCCAACACTTCAGGCGTGCGAATGCGGCTGAAATACAGTTCATTGACAATCGCCAGTACGAAGATCTCGAACATCATCGCCTGAACCATCGGGCCTTCCACCACAATATCCAGACGGCCTTGACTGTCGATACTGGCCTTGATGAAACGGCGCTTGAGCTGGAATAGTTCCAGATAATCGACAAAGTCGCTTTTGATAAAACGTAAGCTTCTTAAATATTGCAGTTCATCTTCTTTGAATTTGAGCTGACACAGCAGGTCCAGTTGATGATTCAGGTCATCCAGAATATCCGTCAGTGGATAGACTGTATCTTCCAGATTACGACAACGGAAATGGTAGACACTATGCGTTTGCGGAAACTTGTGTAAGACCACTTGTAACATGGTGAATTTGTACAAGTCAGTATCTAACAGAGAATGGATAATTGGAGCCATAACTAAGGGAATATCGCTGTGCTTATCTCTGCATTAAAGCATAAAAAGTCGTGCAATAATGCAGGATTTACGTACAGCTGGCTGTATTTGCGACAAAAGTATCAGAAGCATAACCCGGTTTATTTCTGTGATTTGAACTGAGCTTTTTCCTGTTCCTGAATCAGTTTCTGCAACTGTTTTTCCTGACCAATGACCTTAGCAAATTCGGCTGTGGTCTTTTGTCCAGTTTTTTTCGCCTGGGCATCACAATCCACCTGACGCAGCTGCTTGGCAATCGCAAATTCCATCTTGAATAAAGCCCCCATCAAGGCTGTATTGCCTCGATTATCTCGAGCACAGCGGTCGGCACCATGTTTAAGCAAGCTGGCCACAATATCCTGATGACCATAATAAGTCGCCATCATCAGTGGTGTATAACCGTCTTTATTGCGTACATCGACCGGAAAGCCATGTTTTAAAAATTCGTTGATCACTTCGCTATTGCCAATTTTGGCAGCAGCAAAGAACAGGTCGACCAATTCCTGTTGTGAGTTCATCTGAACATGGTTCACAGTTTTAGCGGGGGAGATCTCCTTCGTGACAGTCACGTTTGCGAATGCGGAACCTATCGCGAGAATACTGGCTAAAAACACAGATGACATAACTTTCATGATGAACTCCAGCAGAAATCGAAGGGAAATTTAAGTCCTGAAAAACTGAATTATCCTGAGATGAGATGAAAAACGGAGTGCCTGTAAAACTCCCCCTAGGGTGCAGGAAAGGTTTGGAGTATTACAGGACTTTTTGGAGGTGATGCGCTATGCCCTAGTCACCAGTTCCTCAAGACCAATCGGGATTAGTCTTTTAATTTTGCAGCTTTGGCTTTAACAGTCGCCAGGTTACCGTTTACCGCCTTGGTCATACGTGTACCGTAGTCCGCATCTGCCTTATAGAAGTAAGACAACATGATGTGCTTGGTTTCTGAATCTTTCACTGCGCCTAAATCAGCAGCAAGGTTCATGATCAGGTCATCTTTTTCTTTAGCCGAGTATGACCGGTACAGCTCACCTGCCTGCTTGAAGTTCTGCTCTTTCACGCCAATTTGCTGTACATGACCAGATAATGGTGTTTGTACCGCACGTGCTTTTTCAGTGGCAGCTTTTGGCTCTTTACGGCTTGGCTCATAGTTCACATCCGAGTCACGCTCAGAGATATTCATGTAGCCATCCTGATTATTGTTGTTCACATTTACCACTGGACGGTTCACCGGAATTTGCTGGTGATTCGCGCCTAAACGGTACATTTGGGTATCTGAGTAAGAGAAGATGCGGCCTTGTAGCAGACGGTCTTCTGATGGCTCGATGCCCGGAACCAGATTACCTGGCGCAAATGCCGACTGTTCAGTCTCGTTGAAGAAGTTCTTCGGCATACGGTTCAGGGTTAAAGTACCGACTTTAGTTTCTGGAACCAGCTCGGTTGGCCAGATTTTAGTTGGATCTAATGGATCAAAATCAAAGCTATTTAGATCTTTAGGATCAAGCACCTGAATATACAGGTCCCATTTCGGGAAGTTACCTGCATAGATGTTGTTATAAAGATCATTGGTCAAGTGGTTGAAATCTTTACCTTGCTGCTCAGCCGCTTCTTTCACGTTCAGGCCCTTCACGCCTTGTTTAGAGCGGAAGTTGAATTTCACGTATTTGTATTCGCCTTTGTCGTTATACAGTTTGTAAGCGTGAACACCAAAACCGTCCTGTTCGCGGTAGCTGGTTGGAACACCTTGCTTGCCGTAAACATAAGTCAGCATATTGGTGGCCCATGGCTGGCTCGACAGGAAGTCAAACACGCGGTTAGCATCTTGAACATTTGTCACTGGGCTTGGCTTCATTGCGTGAATGAAGTCCGGGAATTTAATCGCATCACGAATGAAGAATACCGGTGTCTGGTTACCAACCAAGTCCCAGTTACCTTCCTGAGTATAGAATTTCAACGCAAAACCGTGTGGGTCACGTAGAGTTTCTGGTGAACCCTTACCATGAATTACGGTAGAGAAACGTAGGAAAACTGGAGTTTTAGTACCCGCTTTGAATAATGAAGCGAGGGTAAGATCAGATAGATCTTTGGTTGCAACGAATTCACCATATGCCCCTGTACCACGCGCATGCACGACACGCTCAGGAATACGCTCGCGACCAAAACGTTGTAATTTTTGTACCAGTTGAACGTCCTGAAGGAGTACTGAACCATTTGGACCCGCAGTGATCGAGTTCTGGTTATCACCGATTGGTGCCCCGTTATCTTTGGTTAATGGCGCAGCTTGTGCAGCTGTGATAGTTGCAAGCATTGCAACCAGTAATGAACGCTTAAACATTTCTAAATCTCTCAATTTATTACCTTTCCTGCATGGGCTAAGATACGCGAACGCAATAAATAGATAAAACAGATTATTTATATTAATTCAATCGCTTTAATGAATTTATGAAAATTAAGCAATTGATTTTTAGATATTTAAAGCTCATAAAATCAGCATCTCATACTGCTCCAGATTTTATTCTTGCTACAATCACCTCCATCTATCGTTATTAGTCCATATGTAAAATGCGTGCCTTATTACAAAGAGTTTTAGAAGCTAAAGTTGTGGTCGAGGGTGAAACCACCGGGGAAATTGAAAAAGGAATTCTGGTTTTTCTAGGTTTAGGTAAAGATGACAATCTGGAAAAAGGCAAAAAGCTGATTGATAAGATATTGAAATACCGCTTCTTTGATGATGAACAGGGTAAAATGGGCTGGAACGTTGCCCAGGCCGACGGTGGTTTATTGCTGGTTTCACAATTTACCTTGATGGCACAGACCCAGAAGGGTTTACGTCCAGACTTTGGCCCAGCTATGCCGCCTGCCGAGGCTAAAGCACTTTATGAGCAGCTGGTAGAATATGCCCAAAGCCAGTTTGAACATGTGCAAACCGGTATTTTTGCCGCCGACATGAAAGTGCATCTGGTCAATGATGGGCCGGTGACGTTTAATCTGGAAGTTGAATAAGTTTTAATTATTCCAGAATTCAAAAAGCCCTCATATTTGAGGGCTTTTTTTATTTAATCCTCCCCTAGCCCCTCCTTTAAAAAGGAGGGGGAACTAAGCGGAAGTTTCTTATTTACCAGTTTTTTCTTTAATAAACTGACGTACCATTTTCACTTTTTCTTTGACTGGCTTTGGCAATTTTGGTGGAATCATCTTCGCCACTTGGTTAAACCAGACCAGCAGGCCGAAGTCACCTTCCATTTTGATCGTGCCACTTTGCATGCCGGTCATAAATGCCGTCGGGTCACCTTTGACCAAGGTCTTTACACCCTGCTCACTGTCAGCAAACTGCAACACAAAATCAGCTTTTTCAGCATCACCCGAAACCGTATCGATATGACCGTTATCCACAATAATCTGACGTGCCATGCCTTCATCCGTACCAATCTGAATACGGAATTGACGTCCATGTACCAGTTCAATGAATTTTGGGCTGGTACGTGCCAACTGCTTCATACGTAAAGCTAGACCTGCGACCAGTAAGTCCAGCGGATCTGTACTCATATCGATAAGAGGAAGTTTTAACACAGGAATGGATGACAGTTTCATGGAGGATGCCTATTCTAATTGTACGAAAATTGACAAATATCCTAGCATAGTTCTGGACTAGGTGGATTATGCAGTTTGTATCATATTTCCAAACTGAAAAATGCACCCATGGGTGCATTTTTTTCATTGCAACTTGTAGAATTAACGGCTTGAAAGCTGCTGCTGGTCGTCTTCATACACTGGCGTATGTTCGATGCAACGGCGTTTTGCTAAAGCACGCTCAGCACGACGATCTTCACGCAACAACAGGCCAGTCACGACCATCATGACCGCAGTTAACGCGCTCAGATAACTATACGTCATTGGTAGCTCAAACCAGGTTTGAGTTCCTACACGAATCACCTCGATCAGGCCCCATACCAGCATCCCGGCCGCCATAAAGCTTAACCAGCGACGATAAGGCGAGAAGAACACAGCAAGCACAGCTACAGCGACTAAACTGAAGCCCACAATCGTTGCTAAATTCGCTGTTACCATATAACCCCCTCCATCCAGATAGATAGTTTCCGCTTGATATTGCAACGCTTCTATCTATTGAATTTCGTTAAATCAATAAAATGGAATCTGTTGATTTGTATCTCTATGCCTGCATTATGCTGAGTTTTTTGCATAAAAAAAGTCCTGTCATCCAGCCTAACGACATACTTTGTCGCGATATTATATTGTCATTACATTTTTTGCTTTTCACATTTTTGTGGATCAACGACTGCGCCAATGTTGGCGTGTCATTACAAAATTATCAGTAGTTTTTTTAAGTGAAAAAATTATTTTTCCGTTTAAGATGATCGATGTTTTTGTAGCCATATTTCAGCTATTCCTTATATCACTCACCTCATAAGCAATAAAAAACGCGACCCAAAGGTCGCGTTTAAAATCAATCAAAGCCTGTACTTATGCACGGTTCAGGTCTTTATCATGTACGCCGAGTAGATAAAGCACACCGTCCAGACCGACGCTAGAAATCGCCTGATTGGCATTTTGGCGTACCAAAGGTTTGGCACGGAAAGCCACACCGAGTCCTGCAATGGATAACATTGGTAAGTCATTGGCGCCATCACCAACTGCAATGGTTTGTTCCAGGGAAATTCCCATTTCTTGGGCGATTTCACCAAGTAAGAGTGCTTTGCGTACGCCATCGACGATATGGCCTTTGACTTCACCGGTAACTATACCATCCTGCACATCAAGCGCATTGGCATGTACTTCATCAATATCCAGTTTAGTTTGTAGATATTCCGCAAAATACTGAAAACCACCTGAAAGAATTGCAGTACGGTAACCCAATGCTTTTAAAGTCGAAATCAGGCGTTCAGCCCCTTCGGTAATGGTCAAACGCTCGGCAATTTTTGGAAGTACCGAAGCATCCATGCCTTTCAATAAAGCCACACGGGCACGGAAGCTTTGCTGGAAATCCAGCTCGCCTTGCATGGCACGTTCAGTAATTTCTGCGACCTGCTCACCGACGCCGGCTTCAATTGCCAGTTCGTCAATGACTTCCTGCTCGATCAGGGTTGAGTCCATATCGAAGCAAACCAGACGGCGGTTACGGCGATAGGCATTGTCTTCCTGCACCGCAACATCGACATTTAATTCATTGGACAGGCTCAAGCAGGCCGCACGCATGGCAGCTGCATCTAGCATTTGTCCACTTAACCCGAACTGGACACAGGCACGTTTTGGCCCTGCGCTCTGACCATCTAAAATGGGGCGGCCAGACAGACGGGTCACGGTTTCAATATTAAAGCCCTGACCCGAGACAATCTGGGTCACGGCTTGCAGATGAGAGGCATTTAATTCAGGGGCCAATGCCGTTACGATATAACGTGTGCGTCCACCCTCTTTGACCCACTGATCATATTCAGTCGCAGAGATCGGTTTAAAGCGCACAGTTAACCCGATATCATGTGCTAGAATCAGGATCTCCTTCATGGCTAATGCTGTCGCTGTCTGGTCTTCAGAGGCTACAACAATACCTAAGGTTAACTGATTATGAATAACCGCTTGCCCTACATCTAAAATCTGTAAGGAATGGGCGGACAAAACCTGCATTAATCGTGTAAATTGATTAGGCTGGTCAGGTCCTAAGAATGATATAAGAATGATTTCTCGCATGAATTGACTCGGGTCTGAGCTACAACTATTGTTAGAATCATAATCGAAATTGAACAGAATTGCCTTGGAAGTTTACGTTGAATGCGCCTAGACAAGGGCTATTTGCTAGCCTATTGATTGTAAGTTTTGCTCTGCATACCTTTTTACTGGTATTGGCAACCACTCACCAACTGAATGAAAACCGTGCCAATCAGGGACAGCTGATCACCAGTCAACTGGTGACAGACAGCCTGTCTGAGCTTGAACCGCCTAACCGCGTTTCTCTGGCGTTGCTGGCAAATCGTTATGCCACCAATCCAAGTGTCGCTTCCATCCGGATTCTAGATGCGAAAGCTCAGGTTTTAGCCACTGGCGGACTGACCAAAACTCGCGAGGGTGAAGTTTTTGTCCGTGATGCGCTGCAAAACGAGAAAAAAGTCGGTGTGATTGAAATCACCCTGATTGAACCAAGTATTGGTGAAATTTTGCGGACACAATGGCTGGCGATTCTGTTCTCTTTCATCATTCATGGTCTGCTCTGGGTCGCTTATCGTGCCGTGGCACGTCCAAGCCGCACCGAATATCTGGCGCGCATCAATAACGAATCGCGGCTGAAATTCGAGATTCAGACCCTGACCCAAGCATTGGAACAGGAAAAGCATAATGCGGCACTGGCGATTGCCCAAGCCCAACAGGCAGTGAAAAACAAAGCCAAAGAAAAAGAACATAAGCCGGCGGTACTGGAAAGCGATAGCCTGAGCTTAAACATCCAGTTCTACGATCCAAAACAGTTACTGGATAGCGTGAATAAAACCGTTTCGGTGCCTTATTTCAATCTTTGTCAGATTTTCCTGAATAAAGCCACTGAACTCTGTGTGCAACGCTACAAATTGAATAGTTCTGATATTTGTACCGTACATAAATTTGATGAAAAAGGTGCCACCATCAGTATCGCGGCAGACAAACCGAATGCCCTGGCCTGCCTGACCATGATCACTGCCGTGTTCCAGCTGCTTTCGGAAGTGCTGTATAAACGCTATCGTGAAGAAAAACGTTTTGTGCTACAAACCCGTAGCGCGATTGCCTCTAAAGTCGAAGAGATGCAGCTCAACTCGGTACAGGCTGCTGAGCGTCTGACTCAACATCTGGTCGCGAAAGAAAGTGCCTTACATGTACCGAACACCTTGCTGAAAGATGTGAGTGATCACTTCCAGTTGGTCAGTATGCCAAATCCAACTAATGTCCTGACCCGTCATGCTTTTGTGGTGAATGGCATGGATGCTGAAAGCGCCGAGCTGGCACAGACTTTTAGAACCGAAATTCTAAAATCCAAACAGTCCAAAGCCTCATAAATATCTCTGAATGTTTCAATTAAAAAGCCGGATTCAACATCCGGCTTTTTTATGGGGATAAAACAAATACGCCAGCGTATCTTGGGCTACCCCCTTAAATTTTTAACTGTTTTTGTTCCAGCAGATATTGCTGGGCATTATAAGGCTGGGCCGGATCCTGACAGGGGACTTTATGCCACTGACCCTCGGCATCTAACTCCCATGCATTGTGACAATCTTTTAAATAGCTGATCAGGCCATCTTTATAAATCCGTTTTTTCAGCTCTGGATCCAGCACCGGGAAACAGGTTTCCACCCGGGAAAACAGGTTGCGCCCCATCCAGTCAGCACTGGCACAATACAGTTTCTTGGCGCCGCCATGCTCAAAATAATAGACCCGGGTATGTTCCAGGAAACGCCCAACGATTGAACGTACCCGAATATTTTCCGACATACCGGTAACTTGTGGAATCAGGCAGCAGATTGAACGCACAATAAGGTCAATTTTTACCCCAGCCTGCGAAGCCTGATACAGGGCAGCAATTAATTGCGGTTCGGTAAGCGCATTCACTTTGATGATGATATGCGCGGCTCTGCCGGCCAGGGCAAATGCCTTTTCCTGTTCAATCAGTTTCAGCAATTCGCTATGCAGGGTAAACGGTGCATGCAGCAAGGCTTTCAGTTTGGCCATTTTCCCCATACCAGTCAGTTCCTGGAACATGCGGTGCACATCTTCACAGATATCCGGCTGTGTGGTCATCAGGCCATAATCGGTGTACATGCGGGCATTACCGGCATGATAGTTTCCGGTACCCAGATGCGCATAACGCAGTAATTCCTGATTTTCACGCCGGACAATCAGAATCATTTTGGCATGGGTTTTATAACCGACAATGCCATAGACCACGACCGCGCCGGCTTCTTGCAGGATATTGGCCACCATGATGTTAGATTCTTCATCAAAACGCGCCCGCAGTTCAATCACGGCTGTGACTTCCTTGCCATTCCGTGCGGCTTCTGCCAGCACCTGAACAATTTCCGAATCCGGACCACTGCGGTACAGCGTCTGCTTGATCGCCAGCACCGCTTGATCCTTGGCCGCTTCGCGCAGCAAAGTAATCACCGGCTGGAATGAATCAAAAGGATGATGTAGCAGCACATCCTGTGCCTTCAAAATTTCAAAAATACTTTTCTGTTTACGGAAAATTTTGGGAATGACTGGACTGAAATGCGGATACTTTAATTCCGGACGCTCAAAGCTGGTACTCAGGCGGGACAAATTGATCGGTCCATCTATCCAGTACAGTTCCTGTTCCGTCAGATCAAATTCATCTAGTAAATAATCGATGATGTTCTGTGGACAGTCATTTTCAATTTCCAGACGTACTGCACGACCAAAGCGGCGCGAACACAGTTCATCTTTTAAGGCCACTGCCAGATCGTCAACATCTTCTGACAGTACCAGATCGGCGTTGCGGGTGACCCGAAAAGCATAACATCCGGTCGCTTTCATGCCCGGGAACAAATCACTGATATGCTGCTGGATGATCGCAGTCAGAAAAATCTGGGTGGTATTGTTTCCGGTGACGTCTTCCGGAATTTTAATCAGGCAGGGTAAGGAACGTGGTGCCGGCACAATCGCCATCTCGATTTCACGGCCAAAGGCATCTTTACCTTCCAAGCTGATAATAAAGTTCAGACTTTTATTCACCAAACGTGGAAAAGGATGTGAAGGATCCAGACTGATCGGGGTCAGTACCGGTTGCACTTCTTTGGCAAAAAAGGCTGCAATCCAGGCTTTATGTTTTTCCAGAAGATCCTGGTATTGAAGAAACTGAATACCCTGCGCCTGAAGTTCAGGCAGAATTGCATGATTCAGAACTTCATACTGTTTGTTAACTGTGGCATGAATGGACTGGGACAGTTGTTGTAGAATCAGCTCGGTGGGTACAGCATCAGGCGTCCGAGTAGTCGCATTCAGGTCTTGCTGTTTCATCAGCCCGGCAATCCTGATTTCAAAGAACTCATCCAGGTTACGGGAAAAAATAATCAGGAAGTTTAAGCGCTCTAAAATCGGTAAATTCGGATCGAGTGCTTGTGCCAAGACACGACGCTGAAATTCAAATAAGGAAAGTTCCCGATTAAAATAGGTCGCTGACGAATGCTGAAATTGTTCCATGCCCTCTCAATGCTGCTGATTACAGTCTGTTGTTTCACATCATTGAGGGGCGATCTTAGGCAGACTTCATGACACTTATGTTACAAAGCTCGATAAATCCATATAAATTAATATTCTAACTTTTTCACATTACAAAAAATCTGGTTCCCAGCTTTTTTGTGCCATCATCAAACTGCAATTAGGTGTCCGTTTTTTCAGTTTGTCTGGCAGCCCAATAAGTGGCTAAAGCTGGCCCTGAAATATTATGCCACAGACTGAAAATGGCGCTTGGCAAAGCCGTCATTGGAGATGCTGCAAAATGGGTCGCCGCCAAGGCCACACCCAGACCAGAATTCTGCATCCCCACTTCAATGGATACCGCACGACAGTCTATTTCTGCCAAGTGAAATATGCGACTGGCCCAATAACCCAGTAAATAGCCCATACCATTGTGTAAGGCCACGATCCCTAAAATCATTAAACCGGACTCCAGAATCTGGGCTTTGCTGCCGGCAATAATCGCCGCGACAATTGCCACAATTGCAATCACAGAAATCAAGGGCATTACCTGAATATAGGCCGTGACTTTTTGCTTGAGTAGCGCCCGTACGATTAAGCCCAGAATAATCGGGAATAATACCACCTGTAAGATCGACACCAGCATCGACCAAGCATTGATCTCAATCCACTGACTGGCCAATACATAGAAAATGGCCGGAGTTAAAATGGGCGCCAGTAAAGTCGAAACTGAAGTACAAGCAACAGACAAGGCGGTATTGCCCTTGGCCATATAGGTAATCACATTGGATGCAGTTCCGCCCGGACAGCAACCTACCAATATCACCCCGATCGCAATCTCTGGCGGTAGTTGAAACAATTTGCACAACAGATAAGCTAAGCCAGGCATCACCACAAACTGGGCGACCACGCCAATCGCTACTGCTTTCGGACTTTGCAGGACACTTTTAAAATCTCCCACGGTCATGGTCATGCCCATGCCAAACATAATGATGCCCAACATCCACGGAATATAAGCCCGTAACCAGACAAAAACTTCAGGGACCATCAAGGCAATGCCGGAAAAAAGTACGACCCATAAAGCAAAGGTTTTTTGGACAAATTGGCTAAACTGGAGCAAGGCTGACATGGGTTTCATCCAGATGACATTAAGGGAGAAAAAGTAAGATAAAACAGGCACCCGTTGACGCCTGAATTTTTATATTTAAATATAAATAAGATCAAAGGAATATTTAAGTTCTATCCCTATTCAGCTTTAAGCTGCTTGAACAATATCTTTCACATAGATACGTTTTACGCCATGCGACAGCATATCCTGCCAGGCATGTTGCAAGGAACCATTCAGGTCAATGCCCTTGGTGGCATCGGCAATCACATAGGTTTTAAAGCCCAGTTTGCAGGCATCGATTGCAGTCCAGGCCACACAAAAGTCCGTAGCAATCCCGACCACAAATACGGTATCAATCCCACGTTCACGCAGATAGCCAGCAAGACCCGTCGGGGTTTTCTGGTCAGCTTCCATAAAGGCCGAGTAACTGTCGATCTGGGAATGAAAACCCTTGCGAATGATGAGTTGTGCTTGTGGTAAATTTAAATCCGGATGCAGTTCGGCATCGAGTGTCCCTTGCACACAATGCTTTGGCCATAAAACCTGACTGCCATAATCCAGCTGAATACTGTCATAGGCTGCTTTGCCGGGATGGTTGTCTGCAAAAGAAATATGGTTATCCGGATGCCAGTCCTGAGTCAGGATAATATGCTTAAAATGCTGTCCCAATAAATTGATATTTGGAATAATCTGGTCAGCATTGGCTACAGCCAGATTGCCTCCGGGAGTAAATCCTCTTTGTACGTCTACGACCAGTAAAGCGACATTATTCTGCATCTGTTTTCATCCATTGAAATTTCGATTTATGCCCAAGCATAGCGCAAAATACTCGAGGATTTTTAGCCCTGCTGCTAAAAATGGTATGACTGTGTATTCTCAGCATGCGCATATGAGCAGATTAATAGATTCATTATTTTTGACAAAAAAGGATGGGTTCCGCGCTTGTATCAAGCTAGATCTCTACAAAAAAATAAGTTTTAAGATAAAGTGATGAGTCTTTCTAATAATAAAACAGTGTATTTAATTCTTAAATTCTGAAAATAAAAAAGCCTGCAAAAGCAGGCTTTTTTTAAATCTTGGAATATTACACTTTGGTGCGATTCACTAGGAACAGCATACATAATGCAGAGATGATGATACATGGGATCGCAGCGGTAATGACCCCCGCAGCACCAAAACCTGCTGTCAGTAACTGACCAGCAATGACTGGACCCAGCATAGCACCAATACGGCCAACTGCAGACGCAACACCAACACCAGTACCACGCACTTCAGTCGGATAAACGATACTACCGAAGGCATACAGTACGCCCTGACAGCCAATCACGAAGGCACCGGCCAATGCGGCTGCCATATACATCTGGTTCAGCGAGCTTGCACCATTCAGCGCCAGTAGACCTGCCAGAATGCCCCCGTACATCAACAGGATCACATAGGCTTTCTTCCAGCGGTCGGTCAGCATACCCAGAATAATCGTACCTAGGGTCGCTGTAACCATGAAGTAGAATTGTGCGGTTGAACCATCTTTACGTGTGAAGCCGAGTTCCATAAACAATGATGGCAACTAGCTCAACATGATGTAAACCACCATCAAGGTAAAGAAGTAACTCACCCAGATACATAGCGTACGTAACAGGTTGTCCGAATTAAACAGGTCCTTGAATGAACCCTGCGGTGCAACAGCAAGCTCTGCAGCCGTTTTATTCTGTGCTTTCAGGTATTCCTTCGATTCAGGCAAAAATAGCATCATCAGCGGAATGGCAAAAATCGGTAACAGGCCACCGAGATAGAAAACATTTTTCCAGTTGGCGCCAAATTCAGTCGCCGCAATTAAAGATAAAATTGCTGCACCAACTGGCATGCCACAGTACATCAAGCCCACTGTACGACCACGATTTTGTGGAGAGACTGCTTCAGAAGCAAGTGTGATCAGAATTGGCATCGCGCTGCCCAGACCTGCTCCAGCCAGGAAACGCACTGCCAGCAAGCTGTTAAAGCTATTGACCCAGACGGTACATAAGGTAAATACAGCAAATACTGCTGTCGACCAGATCAAGACTTTCTTACGGCCAATGCGGTCCGCAAATCGCCCACCAACCAGTGCACCCGGTAATAAACCCAGAATCCCTGCACTAAAAAACACACCCAACTGGGAACTATCGAGACCAAAATGCTCACGAATACCTGCAGCAGCAATTCCGGCTGCCTGAATATCTAAGCCTTCAATCACCGCAATCAGAAAACAGATCGCGACCGTGACGATAGCATGCTTATTGTCTGATTTTTCCATTGGATTATCCTTGTTCAATCAGCGTTACAAAAGACAGCCATCATCTATGAGCCTGATTGCAGAAATAACTATCAATAAGTTGAACATTTTGCTTAGATATTCCCAAAGGAGTAGAGGCAGATAAAAATAGGATAAGACCAGATAAAGTCGCAAAAACACTTAATCAGAACACCATAAAGTTCAAGACCTAGACTTTAAGGCTTATACATCAAGTTAAAAAATTAACCGATAAGAAAAAAATTCTCAATTTATTGATATTTAAAAAGATTAGTCTTAGTCGTTTTTGGCTTTATTTGTTTTGGTGCGAGAGTGCGATCAAGATGTACGAGGTCTCAATTTATCCAATATAACTATTAATCCAAAATTAAAAGGCATAAAAATGGCAGTTTTCAGCTGATCTTTTTGCACAAGCCTTATCATTATTGGGTTCATTTGGGGTAATCTCCTCCATTGTCTAGACTGGAGACATAACTTTGGTCTCAGGATTTTGCTTTATAAATCATCTTATTTATTACTTGATTGTTTCCAAAGGGCTTTGTATAAAGAATTCAGTAGCTTTTACTAAAGCATATTGTTCTTATGCGTTTGATCAGTCATAATTTGCATAAGCAATATTCAATTCAATGCAAATCTATTGAATTTGCTATAAATCAAAATACAAATCCATCCCAATTTATGTTTTCTCATTCCTTTCGGATGGACAAATAGGATAGTTTTTTAAAATGACTCAGCAAGCACAGACCATTCAAGGTTCCATAGTCGCAATCGTCACCCCTATGTTTGAAGATGGCAGCGTAGATTGGAAGGGTCTCGAGAAGCTGGTTGAATGGCACATTGCAGAGGGCACCAACAGTATTGTCGCCGTTGGAACAACAGGCGAAGCCTCTACTCTCAGTATGAGTGAACACACCCAGGTGATCAAAGAAATCATTCGTGTGGCCAACAAACGTATTCCTATTATTGCCGGCACAGGTGCAAACTCGACCCGTGAAGCGATCGAACTGACCCGCGAAGCCAAAGAGCTGGGGGCAGATGCCGCTTTACTGGTGACGCCATATTATAATAAACCGACTCAGGAAGGCTTGTATCAGCACTATAAAGCTATTGCTGAAGCCGTTGATCTTCCACAGATTCTTTATAATGTTCCGGGCCGTACCGGTGTGGATATGGCCAATGAAACCGTGATTCGCCTGGCGGATATTCCACAAATTATCGGTATTAAAGATGCGACTGGCGATGTACCGCGCGGTGCTGAACTGCTGCAAGGCCTTGTCGGTAAAGATATGACTGTTTATTCGGGTGATGATGCAACTGCGTATCAACTGATCGGTCATGGCGCCAAAGGTAATATCTCGGTCACGGCGAACGTGGCTCCGAAAGCCATGAGCGAAGTGTGTGCAGCTGCGATTGCCGGTGATGCAGCCACAGCTGAACAGTTAAATGCTCAGGTTGCAAATTTACACAATATTTTATTTTGCGAATCGAACCCAATTCCTGTGAAATGGGCACTCCATGACATGGGCTTAATTGGTACGGGTATTCGCCTTCCATTAACACCACTTGCAGAACAATATCGCGCTCCGCTTCATGAAGCACTGGTCGAAGCGGGCGTTATCAAATAAAAGAGCACAAGATTATGCAATTACGTTTAGGACTTAGCCTTACACTTTCAGTATTCAGTTTGGCAGGTTGTAGTTCAATGGCCTTTAATAACGGCACTTTAGACTATAAAGAGACTACTACCCTGGAAGCTTTACAATATCCTGAAGGCGCCATGGTTCGTCCTGCAACGCCATTGTATCCTGCTCCAACAGTTGATCCGCTTGCAATTGAACATGCACCGAAGCTTGAAAACCAGCGTGGCAACCGTTTTGCTTTGCCACGTCCACAAGCCCAGACTGAAAACTCAAATACAGCTGATCTAACCGAAACCAATACGGTGGGTAAACCACAGTTGGTTACTGACGGAAATCTTAATCCGCTGCTTAAAATTGAGGGAAATTCTGCTACAATTTGGCAATATACACTTGCCACCCTCAGCAGTCTGAATCATAGCATCGTTGCGCAGAGCAAAAATCGTTATGAAGTCACGATTAAGGTCGACCAGCAGACCTATGTATTAAGATTATCTTCTGTCGGTTCAAGTAATAACCTCGCTGTGTTCAATGCCGATAACAGTTTTGCCGACCGTGAAAAAGCCGCAGAACTGCTTAACCAGATTTACCAAAATTGGCCAGCCTAGACATTTCTAGGCATTTTTTTTGTAAAAGGTTCCCTCATGTTAAAACAAACCTTGCTCTATACTGGTAAAGCGAAATCTGTCTACACCACAGACAGTTCAGACCATCTGATTTTAGTCTTTCGCGATGATGCCTCAGCATTCAATGGCGAAAAAATTGAGCAACTAGATCGTAAAGGCAAGGTGAACAACCGTTTTAACGCCTTCATCATGGAAAAACTGGCAGAAGCGGGAATTGAGACCCACTTTGAAAAGCTACTGACTCCAAATGAAGTGTTGGTGAAAAAACTGGATATGATCCCGGTTGAATGTGTGATTCGTAACTATGCAGCAGGTTCTTTATGCCGCCGCCTGGGTGTGGAAGAAGGCAAGGAACTGACTCCTCCAACATTTGAATTGTTCTTTAAAGATGATGCGCTTGGCGATCCAATGGTCAATGAGTCACAAGCCATTGCTTTAGGTTGGGCAACTGCTGAACAATTGGCGAAAATGAAAGAATTGACTTACCAAGTGAACGACGTGCTTAAAGCATTGTTTGATGCAGGTAACATGATTCTGGTCGATTTCAAACTTGAATTCGGCGTGTTCCACGACCGTATCGTACTGGGTGATGAATTCTCTCCAGACGGTTGCCGTCTATGGGACAAAGACACCAAGAAAAAACTAGATAAAGACCGTTTCCGTCAAGGTTTAGGCGGCGTGGTTGAAGCCTATGAAGAAGTAGCTGGCCGTTTAGGTATCAATCTAGACAACATCTAATCTGTAAATGCGCAGATTCGAAAGAACCGAGCTTTTTAGCTCGGTTTTTTTATTTCCGGCTTTTAATCGGAAAAATAAATTTTTATTATTAAAATGATCGTTTTTACATCAAAAACTACATGCATTAATATCATCTCATACCAAGCAAATCAGTGAGTTGATGCATTCACTCCATATTTGCCGACCAGATTTCTCCTCTACCCTCTAGGATGTTATCTCCCTCAAAAAACATCCTACTTTCAGCCCAATTCGCCTTGAATTGGGCTTTTTTTTAATCTGTTCAATTAGTTAGGATATCCAGCTTTATTGCTGCTGTTGTTGCTGTTGCCAACGGCGTTGCTGTAATCG
The DNA here is from genome assembly GCF_013420255.1 of Acinetobacter sp. YH01021. Lineage (GTDB taxonomy): Bacteria > Pseudomonadota > Gammaproteobacteria > Pseudomonadales > Moraxellaceae > Acinetobacter. The sequence goes on along the minus strand of NZ_VOYO01000005.1, from coordinate 32,269 downwards.
CTCTCCTTCAACTTCACGTTTATTACGTGCTGATTCATACAGTTTGGTATTTTTCAGTTCTGGTGGCATATATTCTTGCAGTACAAAATGCTCCGGATAGTTATGCGGATACAGATAATCCACGCCATAGCCCTGTTCTTTCATCAGCTTGGTCGGTGCATTTCTTAAATGTAAAGGTACAGGCAGATTTGAGGTTTTGTCTGCAAGTTCCATCGCCTTGTTAATCGCCAGATAAGTACTGTTACTTTTGGCACTGGTCGCCAGATAAACCGCACATTGTCCCAAAATAATCCGACATTCTGGCATGCCTACGGCTTGCACAGAACGGAAACACTCACCCGCCAGCAACAAAGCGTTCGGATTGGAATTGCCAATATCTTCAGATGCGGCAATCAGCATACGCCGTGCAATAAACACCGGATCTTCGCCGCCTTTGAGCATGCGAGCCATCCAGTACAAGGCTGCATCCGGATCACTGCCGCGAATCGATTTAATAAAGGCCGAGACCAGATCATAGTGCTGCTCACCAGACTTGTCATAACGGGCAATATTTTGCTGTGCTACTTTTACCACCACCGCATTGGTGATGATATTTTCCATATCCGCTTCAAAGGTACTAGCAATCAGATCCAGTAAATTTAGCGCCTTGCGGGCATCTCCTGCCGCGAACTGGATCAGGGCATCAAATTCTTCAATCAGGATATGGCGTTCCTGCAAAAAAGAGTCATTTTGTAAGGCTTGTGTCAGCAGAGTCTGAATCGATTCAGCGCTCAATGCATTCAGGCTATACACCTGACAACGTGACAATAAGGCACTATTCACTTCAAAAGACGGGTTTTCCGTGGTGGCGCCAATTAAGGTAATTTTCCCCTTCTCGACCGCATTTAACAGTGCATCCTGCTGGGATTTATTAAAGCGATGAATTTCGTCAATAAACACCACTGGCGTCAGCAAATCGCCACCTTCTGCAATGATTTCACGCAGCTCTTTCACGCCGGTATTCAGTGCAGACAGGCTGATAAAAGGCCGGTCTACCGCTTGAGCCAGCAGTAAGGCAATGGTGGTTTTTCCGACTCCGGGAGGTCCCCAGAAAATGATCGAAGGCAGATGCCCCTGATCAATCATCTGGCGTAAGGGCGCCTGCTCACCCAGCAAATGTTCCTGCCCGATAATCTGTGTAAGGTCGCGTGGCCGTAAGCGTTCTGGAAGCGGGATATGACTATCTGACATGTTATTATTGGCTCAAACTAAATTCTGATCTCATTCTAACATCAGCAGTTTTGATTCCAAGAATGCAAACATCAAGCATAAAAAATTAATTTATGTAGATATCCTCTATTTTTTTAATTCTGAATGAATTAATCTCTATAAAAGCGAATAATTTGAACATGATTAATTGTGAATTAATTACAGTTTAATTTTCATATTGTTTATTCTAATTAAAAGAAACTTATCTCGCCCCTTGGGCACTTTTGGGTTGTAGTGGTGAATGCATGAAGCATGATAAATTTGAACAGGGAGCTGTGAGTCGGTCTAAGCCACTGACGTCATCATCACTGATTGCACCCCACGTTCACTTGTCTGAATCGGTTTTGTTAAAAAATCTGATCGATGCCTTACCGCAACCCTTGTGGGTCAGCAACAAAAAACATCTGCAATATTTTAACGATGCCTTGACTGATTATCTTGGCGTGAACCTGAATGAACAGGGTCATCCGCAATGGCAGAGCTTTATTCATGCAGAAGACTTGCAGCTGTTTTTAGCGCAGTGGCATGCTGCGCTGGATCAGCATCAGAACTTTGAAACCCAGTGCCGGATTAAACGCAGTGATACCCATTATCGCATGTGTACCCTAGCGGTAAAATTTCATCATGAACCTGAACATTTGCTGCAATGGGCCGTTTCCCTGACTGATGTGCATGATTATTTTGAAATCCAGCAACAACTTTCTCAAATCGTTTCAACTCAGGAAAATATGCTGGATGCCAGCGCAGACTGCATTAACATTATCAGTCCTGAAGGTGAGATTCGGCATAGCAACCAGTCTGGCTGTCTGGCACAAGAAAATGAGACCACAGAACAAGATCAAGACCGTTCATTATGCTGGTTAAATCGCTTAACCCCTGAAGCCCGAAAATCCGGACAACGTGCTCTGAAACAGGCTGCCCAAGGCTTAAACAGTCGTTTTTCCAGCAAAATTCAGATCAAAGATCAACCAATCCAATATTGGGATCATCTGCTCACCCCGATTCTGGATCAGCAGAATATTACCCAAAATATTCTCTGTGTATCACGCAATATTAGTCAGCAAAAAATTGCAGAAACGCGGTTAAAAGAAGTAATTAAACGTGATGAACTGACTGGCCTGTATAATCGCAGTACCTTCTATAAAACCTTTAAACAGGTACTGTTAAAGGCCAAACAACAGCAGACCATGGCGGGTTTACTGCTGATTGATCTGGATTATTTCCGGCATATCAATGATACCTTGGGCCATATTGCCGGCGATCATCTGTTACATGTCTTGGGCAAACGTTTCCAGACCTGCTTCGGGTCAAATACCATCATCGCCCGTTTGGGTGGCGATGAATTTGCCGTACTGGTCAAAAATTTGGAAAGTGAAGAACAGCTGCTGGCAACGGCGCAAATGGCCTATGCCCAGCTAGATCAGCCCATCAATTATGTCGGCAATAGCATCAGCAGTGCCATGAGTATAGGCTGTGCCATCTATCCACGTGATGCATTGAATACCTCTAATCTGCTGAAATGTGCTGATATCGCCTTAAATGACCTGAAAAATAGTGGTCGTGGTGGCATCCGCATGTTTAATCAGGAAATGTGTGGGTCACTGGAAAATATAACCAAGCAGCTGACTCTGGCTCGCAAGATTATTCTGGCCGATCAGATCATTCCCTATTACCAACCTAAAGTACGTCTTTCTGATGGTGCAGTGATTGGTTTCGAAGCACTATTACGCTGGCAAGATCAGAATCAGAACATTCAGTTACCTTCCGAAATTTTTGCTGCCTTTCAGGACTATGAGCTGGCCTCACGCATCAGTGAGACCATGCAACTGAAAGTCTTTGCAGATATGAGTCGCTGGCAGGCACAAGGTCTGGATCTGTTACCGATTTCCATCAATGCTGCACCGGTCGAATTCCTGCGCGATGACTATGCCGAAAAACTGTTGGCACGCCTGCCCAATTTCGATATTCCGGCCCACAAAGTTGAACTGGAAATTACCGAACAGAGCCTGTCCGAGCATGGTGCCAATTATGTGGTTCGCGCCCTCAACCTGCTGAAACAGGCTGGAATCCAGATTTCGCTGGATGATTTCGGCACTGGACATTCTTCGCTGACTCGCTTGCAGGACTATCTGGTCGATTGCATCAAGATTGACCGCAACTTTGTAGAACGCATGAACAGTGACCCGTCTGCCCTGGCTATTGTCAAAGCCATTACTCAGATAGGCTCTAGTATTGCACTGGATGTTCTGGTGGAAGGAATCGAGAATACAGAACAGCTGGATACCCTGATCCATTGTGACTGTCAGATAGGACAAGGATTCTATTTCTATCGCCCGATGGCCGGTGCTTCGGCTCAGGCTCTACTCCATCCAGCAGATCAATAAACGCATCACGCAGGCCGATTTAACGCACCCAACGTACGATATAGTCTTCGATGTCATCTTCATGAATGTCGCTTTCACTCAGGCAGCGCCCTGCTGCCGACTTACGTGCCTGAATCACACTTTCCCGTGAACCGCTGATCAGATAATGCCAGGATGGCAGGCTTTTGCCCTGCTCTACCCGGCGATAGGCACAACTCGAAGGCAACCAGTGAATCGTTTCCAGCTTCTCTGGCGTGAGCTGAATACAGTCCGGCACATATTGCAAACGATCCGAATAATTGGAACAACGCGCAGTGCTACAATCCAGTAATTTGCAGGCCACTTTGGTATATGCGACTTCCTGAGTATCTTCATCTTCCAGCTTAATCAGACAACATAATCCGCAACCATCACACAAGGCCTCCCACTCGACTTGCGTCAGTTCAGCAAGTGAATAGTTTTTCCAGAATTCGGGACGTAAAGTATCGCTCATGATCAGGTCGGCACATTCAAAAATCAGCTTATTATAGCAGCCAGAACCCTGCAGACCTACCGCCTCAAATTCTTATTACTATCACGTAAACTATTGTTAAATCATAGACAGTTCATCAACAAAACACTAACAGTCGCTGGAATCGTTTATTTCTATACTAAATTTGAAAATAAAAACACATGGAGAATATATATGTTTCGCTGGGCTATTATTTTTGCTGTTATTGCATTAATTGCGAGTCTACTTGGTTTCGGTGGCGTCGCAGGCTTGTCTAAGGATTTTGCAATTATCTTGTTGGTAATTGCGGTGATTCTTGCGATCGTTGGTTTTCTTTCGCGCGGCAAGGTCTAGATTTACGCTAGACCTGTTCAAAGCAAGTGTTAGCTTTCAAAAAACAAGAGCCTTCTGGCTCTTGTTTTTTTATGGGTATTTTAATGATCTATTTTGATCAAAAATACTTCTTTCAATATGAACTTAAGGTTTTAAATGACGTGGTCTAAAACCCGCTACCAGCAAGGCTGCAACGTACGCCACCACACCCACAACACATAAGATCAATACTTCTAAAACACGCATCCATTGTGATACATCTGCGTTATACCAGCTTAGGGCATAGGCCAGAGCCGCAATCATCACCACATTGGCAAACATGAATTGCAGGAAGATTTTTTTCCAGTGCGAACCAAAACGGAAAATATCACGCTTATGCAGATAATAATAAAGCAAACCGGCATTGACCATGGCTGAACCCGTCGATGCCAACGCAAGGGCCATATGCTCTGCTTCCCAGTCAATCAGCTTGAAGAAACCGATAAAGATCACGTTCAGAATCGCATTGGCCGCCACAGCCATCAGACCGACCCGCACCGGGGTTCTGGTATCCTGCTTTGCATAAAAACCGGGTGCAAAGACTTTAATCAACATAAAGGCAATCACACCACCGCTCATACATTGCAGTGCCAATGCCGTCATCTGGGTATCTTCAAAGGTGAACTGACCACGTTCAAACAGGGCCTGAATAATCGGAGTCGACAGCATAAACAGCGCAATACTGGCGGGTAGACCAGCCATCACAATGACTTTGGCTGCCCAGTCCATCATGCCACGGAATTTTTCCGGATTCTGTTCAGTATGTCGTGCTGATAAGGACGGCAGAATCACAGTACCAATTGCAACACCAATGAGTCCTAGTGGCAATTCAGTCATACGCTCGGCACTATACAACCAAGACACCGAACCATCCTGCATGAATGAGGCCCAAATGGTATTTAATAGCAGGTTAATTTGCGTGACAGATACACCAAATAATGCCGGCAGCATCAACTTCATGATGCGATCTACGCCTTCATGCTTGAAGTCAATTTTCGGTGGAATCAGCAAGTTTTTACGCCACAATTCCGGAATCTGGATGGCCAGCTGTAAAATACCAGCAATGATCACAGCCCAGCCCAGCGCCATAATCGGCTCGGCCATATAAGGCGTAAGCCAGAGCGCTCCGGCAATCATCGCCACATTCAGCAAGACCGGTGCAAATGCTGGCGTGCTAAAAGAGCCATAACTGTTCAGAATACTGCTGGCAAAAGCCGTCAGTGACATGAACAGCAAATAAGGAATGGTCAGGCGGAACATGTTGGTCGCCAGAGCGAACTTTTCAGGATCGCTATGGAAACCGGGCGCATAGATATACATGATCAATGGCGCAGCAATGATCGCGACCATGGTCAACGTCGTCATGACCGTCGCCAGACAGCCAAACACCCGGCTAATCAAGATCTGGACTTCGGTATGCGTGCGACTGGTTTTATATTCGGTCAGTACCGGAATAAACGCCTGTGAAAATGCGCCTTCGGCAAATAAACGCCTGAAAAAGTTTGGAATACGAAATGCGACTACGAAGGTATCGAAGTCTTTACCAGCACCAAAGACATTCAGTAAAACAATATCTCGAACCAATCCCAGTACGCGTGACAACATGGTCATCGCACTTACAATGACGGTCGAACGCCAAAGCGCCATCCTATTCACCTAATGTATAAATTTGTGGCTATTGTAATGAAACTTTTGTCAGAAGTTCATTGCTTAATTTCATCGCTCAAGCGAGCTTGAGGTGTTTTTATAATGCTGTAACTGTGTACGAAAATCAGCCCAGTTAAAATACGGTCCCGGATCGGTCTTACGGCCCGGTGCAATATCCGAATGCCCGGCAATATGCTGCTGAATCTTAGAATAATGCTGTTGCAGACAGGCCGTGACTTTCACCAAGGCCTGATATTGTTCAGTTTCAAAAGGCAAGTCATCACTGCCTTCCAGCTCAATCCCGATCGAATAATCATTACATTCTTTTTTGCCCAAATAGGTCGAGCGGCCGGCATGCCAGGCACGGTCATTAAAATTGACAAATTGCAGTACTTCGCCAGATCGTAAAATCAGCAAATGGGTCGACACCTGCATTCCTTCAATGGTTTGAAAATAGGGATGTACCGACCAGTCCAGCTGATTCTGAAAAAACTGCTCAATATAACCGCCGCCAAACTGTGAAGGTGGCAGGCTGATATTGTGAATCACCAGCAATTGAATCTCGGTCTGTTCTGGCCGCTGATTAAAATTGGGAGACGGGATTTGACGTGCACCGATTAGTTGCCCGTCCGTGACCTGAAACTCAGCTGCCTGTTGCATAAAACCGTTCTCCCCAAAATAAAATCTGCAAGATCAGCATTGCAGCCGACTTCATGCTAAAACTTTCAAGGAGAAATCTCAATTCATCCCGGCAAACTGGATGAAAAATCGCTCATCTTTTATGTAACGGTGCTAAGATAAGGCGCAATTTTCACGGCTTAAAAAAGATACGGAAATACTCATGCGCATATCTCAAGCTTTGCTCGACCAGTCGATTCAGATCAATATTCAACAAGCACTTTCAGAAGATATCGGTGACGGTGATATTACTGCTCTGCTAACTCCTGAAGATGAACAGGCCACTGCCACCATCATTAGCCGTGAAGACATGGTTTTGGCCGGTCAGCCTTGGGTAAATGCCTTGATTCAGGCCTATGATCCGAGCGTTGAAGTGATCTGGCTGAAAAATGATGGCGATCATGTTCAAGCCAATCAAGCATTTTTAAAACTGGCCGGATCTGCACGTAGCCTACTCACCGTGGAGCGCCCTGCGCTAAACTTTGTCCAAACGCTGTCTGCGGTTGCGACTAAAACCGCCCACTATGTCAAAGAGCTACAAGGCTTAAATACCAAACTGTTAGATACCCGCAAAACACTTCCGGGTCTGCGTATTGCACAAAAATATGCCGTGGCCATTGGCGGTGGTCAGAACCATCGTTTGGGCCTGTTCGATGCCTTTTTGATTAAAGAAAATCATATTATGGCAGCGGGTGGCATTACCCAGGCGATTGCCAAGGCCCATCAGATTGCGCCGGGCAAACCAGTTGAAGTCGAAGTGGAAACTTGGGATGAGCTGAATCAGGCACTCGAAGCCCATGCCGATATCGTGATGCTAGACAATTTCACTCAGCAGCAGATGATCGACGCGGTGCAACATGTGGCCGGTCGCTGCAAACTGGAAGCCTCAGGCAACATCACGATTGATAATTTACGTGAAGTCGCGAGTACCGGCGTAGATTATATTTCTATGGGTGTATTGACCAAAGATGTCAAAGCCATTGATCTGTCGATGCGTTTCAATGCTTAAGCCTAAATGGGATAGATGACCGTAGAGGGTGCGAAGCACCCTTTTTTTATTTTTAGAAAAATTTTTTGCGTATATTTTGCTCAATTTTCTATCTTAGACCTTAATCATCATCGTCGTCCCGATTACCTCGGCGATCGCGGTCATCATCGTCACCATCACGGTCGTTATATCTTCCGCTATCCTCATCACGATCCTGATTTAATACTGAACGCTCGTCATCTTCACGATTATTGCCCCAGTCACAGGCAGTTAATCCAAACACGCCCAGCAATGAAATTGCACAAAGCCACTGTTTCATGTCGCATTACCTCATTGTGATCTCGCCTGATCCAATATCGGTTTAAAACCGGTTCAGATATAGCCGATTCATGTCGGATTTTTGTCAGGAAGTTTTGTAATGCATTTTTTGGATACAGTTGCAGAGTGAAATTTCAGGCATAAAAAAACGCATCCGGAGATGCGTTTCTCAGCATGGGATGGATTACCAGCCTAAAGCTTCTTGCTGTTTTTTCACCAGTTCCTGAATGCCTTTCTCAGCCATTTCCAGCATGGCATTCGATTGTGCGCGGGTAAATGGCTTATCTTCTGCAGTACCTTGAATTTCAATAAATTCACCGGCCTGAGTCATCACCACGTTCAAATCGGTTTGACAGTTTGAATCTTCTTCATAGCAAAGATCCAGTAATACTTCATCTTTAAAAATGCCCACAGAAACTGCAGCCACCAAACCTTTTAATGGATCATGTTTGATTTTTTTTCTTTCCAGCAAGACGTTCATGGCATCGACCAAAGCCACCGCAGCACCAGTAATCGCTGCAGTACGGGTGCCGCCATCAGCCTGAATTACGTCACAGTCGATAGTAATGGTATTTTCACCCAGCTTTTTCAGATCGACCATTGAGCGCAGGCTACGACCAATCAGACGCTGAATTTCCTGAGTACGGCCACTCTGTTTGCCACGTGCCGCTTCACGGTCGCTACGGGTATGGGTTGAACGTGGCAACATGCCATATTCAGCCGTCACCCAGCCCTGACCCTGACCTTTGAGGAAACGCGGTACAGAACTATCCACACTGGCGGTACAGAGTACTTTGGTATGACCAAATTCAACCAATACAGAGCCTTCCGCATAACGTGTATAGTTACGGGTAATTTTCACTTCACGTAATTGATCTAATGCTCGTTGGTCGATACGCATAATAAGTCCTGTATGGGTTCAAAATAATTGCGGCTCAGTATAGCAGAAGCCTTTGCCAAGATTAGGCAGCCGGGCGATTCATTTACAAAATCAATGCATCAGCTCGCTACGAGTTGTCGAAATTCTGCCGATCTGTGGCACTACGATTTAATTTAATTTTTGCTAGACTAAAACTCTCTATAAGGGAAGCCGGTGATAGGAAACCCATTTATGTCCTTACGTGAAGATCGCAAGCAGCAAAGTCATCAGGCGTTACTCGATGCGACACTGGCATTCAGCAGTCAGGGCCGCGCTTTCAGCACGATCAGTCTGCGGGAAGTTGCGAATGCAGTCGGAGTGGTACCGACGGCGTTCTATCGGCACTTTCAGGATATGAACCAGTTGGGTCTGGAATTGCTGGATCAGGTTGCGATTCATATCAAGGGTGTACTCAATCAGCTGGGGCAGGCCTATCTGTATCAGCCGAATACCCGAACCCAAACCGGGCTTGAACTGTTTTTTCAGGCCGTCGAATACCATCCTGAACCCTGGATTTTTTTTGTTGCAGAACGTTGGGGCGGTTCAGACGTGTTACGTGCCGGCATTGAACGAGAAATTCATTTTCTGGCTGAAGATGTCATGCATGAACTGGCCAAGATGCAATCTACCCGACATATTCAGGCGCCACAGGACTTGCAGGCTCTGGCACAGATGCTGATTGAGCTGTCCCTGAACTGGGCCATGGGCTGGATTCATCTGCAGCATCAGGCTGATCCAGAGCTACGTCGCGCCCAATCCAATGCCTTTAAAACCCAAAGCGTGCTACAGATGCAGCTTTTGCTGCGTGGCATTTTGCACTGGTACCGGCGACCTGCCGAAACAGTTGAAACCGCAAGCCCTGTGCTCAATGAAGCGGTCACTCCTCCGGCCTAAATAAAAAAACCTGCATCATGATGCAGGTTTTTTTAGTGATCGTCAGTTCAGACTTATTTGACTTTACGCTCTTTTTCGATCAGGTAATTCACCACCTGAATGACTTTGGCATCATTACCTTGCACAATATATTTACCATTCACGGTCACTGCCGGAACACCACTGAGCTGATACTGAGCAGCCAGATTTTTGGCTTGGGCAATTTTCGAAGTGATCGGGAAAGATTTATAAGTGCTGTTAAATTTCGCTTCAGAAATACCATAGCGGGTATAAAACTTGGCCAATTGTGCCTGTTCTAAAATTGGACGCTGCTTGTCATGAATATCATGGAATAATTGTAAATGTGCTTTTTGACGCACACCCAATGCTTCAGACACATAATAAGCACGCGCCGCCTGTTCCCAGAGTGGATTCATCGCAGCCGGTGTACGTACAAAACGTACATCTTTTGGTAATTTTTTCAACCAGCCCTGCATATGGGGTTCAAGCGCGAAACAGTGACCACAGCCGTACCAGAAGAATTCACGTACCTCAATTCTGCCCGGTTTTTCGACTTTGACTGGTTTTGCAACCACCTGATAGTCCTGACCTGCCACAAAATTGGCCATAGCATTGCCTGAAAAGGCCAAAACAGATGCGGCAACAGCGCCTAAAAGGAATTTTTTCATTCGGATTATCGTCCTCTAAATCATTATGCTTAGTTTATGTGTTCACTATAAATCAATTATGCCGGTTTCGTTTTCATTCTGTGAACTTTTTTGCTGCTTTTATCGCTTTTTCTGCCAGAATCGCTACACTAAACCATCGGACTGATTTTCAAGGTTTTAGATCAGTTTCTCTGGCCATTCGGCACGTACATATTTTTAGCTAATCATGACTGATTGAGGTGACACCGATGTCGCAATTGAATGTTGATCCACAAGAAATTGCCAAGTTTGAAGCATTTGCAGCTATATGGTGGGATCAGCATTCTGAGTTCCGCCCCTTGCACATGATTAATCCACTGCGTTTAAACTGGATTGATGAACATGCCGGAGGCCTGAACGGCAAAAAAGTGCTGGATGTCGGCTGTGGTGGCGGTATTCTGGCCGAAAGCATGGCGCGTCGCGGTGCCGATGTGCTCGGGATTGATATGGGTGCAGCGCCTCTGAACGTAGCACGCATCCATGCCGAACAGGAAGGCGTGAGCAATATTGAATATCGTCAGGTGCCGGTTGAGCAACTGGCAGAGGAACAGGCTGGCCAATATGACATCGTGACCTGCATGGAAATGCTAGAGCATGTGCCAGATCCGGCATCGATTATTCAGGCCTGTCATAAACTGGTCAAGCCAGGTGGTCATGTATTCTTCTCGACCATTAACCGTAATCCAAAGTCCTATTTATTTGCCATTATTGGGGCAGAATATGTCTTGCGCATGCTGGCCAAAGGCACCCACGATTACAGCAAATTTATCAAGCCGTCCGAACTGGCACATGACATTCGCAACTCGGGTTTAAAGCTTAAAGACATGACCGGTCTGCACTATAATCCGCTGACCAAGCGTTATTGGCTGGCACCGAATGTTGATGTGAACTATATGGTCTATACCGTGAAAGATAGCGCAGCAGAGACCACAGCATGAAAGCCGTTTTATTTGACCTCGATGGTACCCTGATTGATACCGCTGCCGATTTTATCCGGATTATCCAGCAGATGTGCCATGAAGAAGGCCGCCCACTGGTTGCACCCGAGCTGATTCGTACCCAGGTCTCCGAAGGCGCTCGCGCTATGGTGAAACTGGTTTATCCGGAACTGCAACTAGAAGATCCGGTCTTTCTGCAACACCGTCAGCGCTTTCTGGACATGTACGGCGCAGATATTGCGGTCGATACCGATCTGTTTGATGGCATGTATCCATTACTTGAACAGCTAGAGGAAAATGACATTCCTTGGGGGATTGTGACCAATAAACCGCGCTGGCTCAGCGAGGCTTTACTGCAAGCGCTGAACCTGAGTGAACGCTGCGCAGTGCTGGTATGTCCGGAAGATGTCACTCGGACCAAACCCGATCCTGAACCGATGTATCTGGCAGCCAAGCAACTGAATCTTGCCGCGGAAGACTGTATCTATGTCGGAGATCATCCCCGAGATATTGATGCCGGCCGTCATGCCCAGATGCTGACCATTCTGGCTGCTTATGGTTATTTGCCGTTGCAATACAAAGACGATTTAAACGCCTGGCAGGCCGACCATATCGTGCATACTGTGACAGAATTACATCAATTGATTCAGACACTAGTACTGAAGCAGCATACTGCGGTATCTTGAACGCTTAACACTAAATAATAAGAAGTGAGGAGGTAGATAATGAAATATTCAGCATATCAACCTCGCCCCGATCTGCTCAAGGATCGTATCATCCTAATCACAGGTGCGGGCGATGGCATTGGACGTGCAGCAGCAATCAGTTATGCCTTGCATGGCGCAACTGTGGTGCTGCATGGGCGTACCTTAAACAAACTCGAAGTCATTTATGATGAAATTGAAAGTTTGGGTGCGCCGCAACCTGCCATCTTGCCGCTACAACTATCGAGTGCGTCAGAACGTGATTATGAGCTTTTGCTCGATACGCTAGACCGTCAGTTTGGTCGTCTGGACGGCATTCTGCACAATGCCGGCATTTTAGGTGAACGGGTTCCCTTGGCGGATTATCCGGTCAACGTCTGGGATGATGTGATGGCGGTCAATCTGCGTGCACCCTTTGTCATGACCCAGGCCCTGCTGCCGCTATTATCCAAATCTGAACATGCTTCAGTGGTTTTTGCCAGCTCAGGTGTAGGCCGCGAAGCCCGCGAACGCTGGGGTGCGTATTCGGTTTCTAAAATTGCTATTGAAGCGGTAAGCCAGTTATTTGCCAAAGAGCAGGTACATCCGAATATCCGTTATAACTGCATCAATCCCGGGGCAACGCGGACTGCCATGCGCGCCAAGGCCTATCCGAATGAAGATCCGAAAACCCTGCCTACCCCCGATTCAATCATGCCGGCTTATCTATATTTGATGGGTAATGACAGCCTGCATATGAATGGCCAGAGTATTGATGCACAGGATTAAATTATTCTGTCTGTCATTCAGGGAGCAATCGCTCCCTTTTTATTTCATTTTTAGTCATATTCAGCGCATAAATCTTAAGTAAGTTCACCCCGCTCGCATTGAGTTTCATTAAAATAACAGCATACTAAGCCCCACTATATTTCACTCGAGTGCATCATGACTGAATTAAACAATATTACGGTGACCCATTTAGACGATGGCATGGTGTCGCTGCTGATTGATCAACAGCCTATTTCAGAGAAATACGGCACCAAGTTTGAAGCCAGTATCGTGGATGACATCAAAGCACTCGAAAATGCTCAGAAACTCAAATTGTTCGAGCAATTTGTATTTTCACATCAGGATCTGAATTTTGAACATGCCTATTATTATGTGACTGGCATTGAAAAATTAGACGACAGTTATCGTCTGGCCAAGCATTTTGTTTATCGCATTAAAATTGAAGGTCAGCCAGAAATCGAACATGTCATCAGCAATCAGGGCAAAGCCATGACGGCCGAGGATGTACGTGCCTTTATTCAGGCGCATGTGCAGAAATCACTCAACGATTATACTGACCTGAACTACGCTTATTAAAAGTCGGGTCATTGAATAATCTTGGGCACTTTTCGATAAAGTGCCCTTTTTTTCTTAAAATCCTGCAAAAAATAACAATAAATCGGATTTACATATTAAATATATAAAATTATACGGTTTTCCAAATCAAACTCATTGAACTATGCTTTCTTGAACCACAGATAGATCAAATCAGGAGCGCAGCATGGCTGACCAAAAACGTAAAATTGAAACGATTCACCGGATTGAACAGTTGCAGTTATCTGAAGCATTGATTGTGGCACTTGATGATGCTCTTCAAGCTGAATCGGTGGCTGAAGCAATCCAGTCCTTGCAGAGTTTGGCAGAACAATGGAATTAATCTCAAACTAAACTGGCAAAATTCTTTGCCGTTTCATTAAATCATGAACTTTTTTCTCGCTGACTCAATGCTGTTTTTTTGAGCTAAATCATCGATTTTCGCTTGCATGTTGGCCCTTGCTTTGATGAGATAAGGACATGGCTCGGTAGGCTACTTTATAGAAGTGATGCCGTCGCATATAGTCATGTAAAAACATGACATCATCATAATATCTCTGCATTTGTTATAAAAATTGTGCCTGTTCTTCACAGTTTCTCTGCAATTTTTCCGTACATTAGGCGCTGTAGAAGATGAACAATTTAATGAGGGTTCAACATGAAAAAGGTTTTGGTGGCACTGGCAATTTCTTGCAGTACATTCATGCTGAGCAATGTCGTCATCGCTGCCCCTCATTTCAATGATGAATCCCGTATGGATTCACGTCATGGTCATGACAAGAAGAAAGCCCGTGAGTTCCGAGAGGAAGAGCAGCAGGATAACCGCCGTATGCGTGAAGAACGCGGGGTGAAACGCTTGCAACAGTTACGCTGGCAGCCAGGTTACGTAATGCCGCAGCATTATCGTGGCAATGGCTATAAAGTTGAATACAAAGACCATCGCCTGCCTCGACCTGACCGCAAGCAGCAATGGTACAAAGTCAATAATGACTACATTCTGGTGGATTCTGAAAACAACAGCATTATCCGGATTGTGGGTGACTAGTTCATAAGAGCATTCAAATTTAATCTTCTTTCAGGCCCAACGATGTTTGGGCTTTTTTATTTCACTGGCTGAAAATTGTTTATCCGCAAATCTTGCTGCTTTTCCAGTTTTCAGACTGCGTGATTCATCTACTAAATTTCTTCATGAATTTAACAATTTAACTAAATAGCCCTCACGCTTTCTATGTACTTGTTCGCTAATTTAGTCTCATCGAAATTAGATATACATCTTAAGGTGAGAGCCATGAAAAAAGTCTTAACTACAATCGCGTTATCTCTAAGTGCTTTGTTAGCTACTTCTGCAATGGCAGCACCACAGCATGACTCGCGTTATGACCATAATCCGCATAAACCGGCGCCACACTGGAATGCCAAAGACAGCAAGAAATGGAATGACGACCGTCGCTGGAATGATGACCGCCGTCATAACAACCGTATGGTCAATCCAAGCCGTGACTGGCGCGTAGGACAAACTTTACCTCGCCAATATGACAACAACCGTTTTGAAGTAAGTGATCGCGAAGCACGCCGTTTGCCAAATACCGGTCGTTTCCAGCAATGGTACAAGGTCAACAATGACTACGTTCTGGTCAATGAGCGTACCAACAAAATTGTACGAATCATTAACTAAGCTTTCTCCATTACTGCTCGTCTTGCAGACACCTGAAGTCCCCTTCAGGTGTTTTTTTATATCTGCACTTCCACTTGCATTTTTTTTCATTAGAATCAAAGCTGGATCTTCAATCATTGAAATGGGCACAGCATGACTTCAGCAGAAACGTCACAAAGCACAACTTTGCAATATGTGCACTGGTTTCGCCATTCTGCGCCTTATATCAATGCGCACCGCAATAAAACCTTTGTAATCATGTTTGATGGCGAAGCCGTCTTAAATGATAACTTTCAGCATATTATTCACGATATTGCTTTATTACATTCTTTAGGCATTCGGCTGATTCTGGTACATGGTGCACGTCCGCAAATTAACCAGAATCTGGCTCAAAGCCAGATTACGACGCCTTTTTACCAGCAGCGTCGGGTCACCACACGTGAATCTTTAAGCTGCGTGATGAATGCCGTCGGTTCGATCCGCCTACAAATTGAAGCACTGCTGTCTATGGGACTGGCCAATTCGCCGATGTATGGCGCCCGGATTGATACCGTTTCAGGGAATTTTGTCACCGCCAAGCCGTATGGCATCCGCGATGGTATCGATTTTCAGTTGACCGGTGAAGTGCGCGCGGTTGATACCGATGCGATTCAGCGCCATCTGGACAGTCATAATATTGTGGTGCTTGGCCCGACCGGTTATTCCACTACCGGAGAAGTTTTTAATCTGCTGGCTGAAGAAGTTGCTACCAAAACTGCGATTCGCCTTAAGGCAGATAAACTGATTTTTCTCGGTAAGCAGCATGGTCTGATGGACAGTAACGGACAACTCAAACGCGAAGTGACACCGCAACAACTGGATGATTTTATTCCGGTCGAACAAGATGCGCTTGAAAGAGGACTACAAGTGAAAGCCGCACAGGAAGCCTCAATGAACGGCGTACATCGGGTGCATCTGATTTCTTATGCCTATGATGGTGCCCTGCTGGAAGAGCTGTTCACCCGGGATGGTTCCGGAACTCTGGTCACCGACGCGCATTATGAAGAAGTGCGGATGGCCGATATTCAGGATGTTGGCGGCCTGATCGGTTTGCTGCGTCCACTGGAAGAAGAAGGCATTCTGGTCTATCGTTCGCGTGAACGCCTAGAAAATGAAATCAACCAGTTTGCCGTAATCGAACGGGACGGCATGATTCTGGCCTGTGCCGCCCTCTACCCGATTCCGACGACAGGGGATGAATTGCGTTCTGCAGAAATTGCCTGTGTTGCGGTACATCCCAGTTATCGCAAGTCTAATCGGGGTAGCCAGATCCTGCATTATCTAGAAGAAAAAGCCAAAAGCATGCAGATTCAGCAACTGTTTATTTTAACTACCCGCACCGCGCACTGGTTTCTGGAACAAGGCTTTGAACCGGCTTCAGTCGATGACCTGCCGGATGCCCGTCAGGCATTTTACAATTATCAACGTAATTCAATTGTTTGCAAAAAGTCACTTTAAAGTGACTTTTTCTTTTGGTGCCTTAGCTTAATTTTAGATAAAGATATCTGGCAATCTCGATTTAAATTTTAAAATTGCAATGCTGCTTTTCAGCTAAACATATCAGCAGATTAGATTTAAAGAAATAATTATAAATTTCATAAGTTTGATTAACTTAAATAGTAAATATTCATTTTTATATAAATCACTTTTTCGCATAAGTTTTGCGCTTTTTTATTTATCTTTTTTCTTCATTAGAAATTCCTGAATAGTTATTTTTTTGAAAAAACAAAAACGATTAGCGTGTGTCTAAGTTTTCATTCACTAGCTTTTCACTTTCGGGAGTTTTGATTCATGCGCCAATCTCATGTTCAGTTTTTAACAAAAACTGCGGTACTCGGTACCGCGATGGCTGGTGTCATGATGCTTTCAGGCTGCTCGAAAAAAGAAGAGACCATTACTCTGAATATCGGTTTCCAAAAATACGGCATATTACCTATTTTAAAAGAACGCGGCACGCTGGAAACCAGCTTAAAACAGCAAGGGGTCAATGTGAAATGGGTAGAATTTCCGGCCGGCCCACAACTGCTTGAGGGCCTGAATGTTGGCAGCGTCTCTTTTGGTGAAGCCGGTGAAGCACCGCCAATTTTTGCCCAGGCGGCCAACTCAAATCTGGTCTATGTGGCCAATCAGCCGCAAGCGCCTAAGGCAGAAGCCTTAATTGTACCGAAAGATTCGCCGATTCAGTCTATTCAAGATCTGAAAGGCAAACGGGTAGCCCTGAACAAAGGTTCAAACGTGCATTACTTACTATTAAAAGTTCTGGAAGCCAACCAGCTTGGCCTTGATGATATCGAAGTGATCTATTTACCACCTTCCGATGCACGTGCTGCATTTGAACGTGGTGCAGTCGATGCTTGGGTGATCTGGGATCCGTTCTTTGCAGCTGCTGAACATCAAATTGGTGCGCGTGTCATTGCCAACGGTGAAAATGTGGTGAGCAATCATCAGTTCTATCTGGCAGATCGCAAGTTCGCAGAAAGCCATCCTCAGGTGGTACAGGCGGTTGTCAATGAACTAAACCTGACCACGGACTGGGTCGCAAAAAATCAGGACGCTGCCGCTCAGCTCCTGCAAAAACCGACAGGTCTAGCCGTCGATGTCTTAAAAACCTCTATTTCACGCATGGGCTTCGGTGTTAAACCCCTCACGACTGACGTGATTCAAAAACAGCAACAGGTCGCCGATGCGTTTTATGCGCAGCAGCTGATTCCACAAAAGCTGAATATTGATGCAGCAATTATTAAATAACAGCAGAATAATTCGAGAATAAAGATGAGTCATATAAAAACAGTTTCTTATATCAGCTTAGCGCTATTGAGCTTTAGTCTGACTGGCTGCCAGAAACAGGAACCACAGCAAACGGCTGCCGCAGAAACCACGTCAGCGCAACAAGTTAAAACCATTGCGATTGGCTTTCAGAAATCAGCCTTAAATCTGCTGGTGGCACGTGATGAAAAGCTGTTAGAACAACAATTTCCCAATGCCAAAATTGAATGGAAAGAGTTTCCGGCAGGCCCACAAATGCTGGAAGCCTTAGCAGTCGGTGCAGTGGATTATGGCTATGTGGGAAATACTCCGCCTATTTTTGCACAGGCGGCAGACAAAGCCCTGAGCTACGTGGCCTTTGAAAAAGTGGCGGGAAATTCTTTGGCCGTGGTCGTGCCGAAAGACAGTGCCATTCAAAATATTCAACAATTGAAAGGAAAACGGATCGCGGTGCAGAAAGGTTCAAGTGCCCATGAACTTCTGGCCAAAACCCTGGAAAAAGCCGGATTAAGCTGGTCAGAGATTCAAGCCGTCTGGCTTCCCCCTGCGGATGCACGTGCTGCTTTTGACAAAAAAGCCATTGATGCCTGGGCAATCTGGGATCCCTTCCTGGGTGCAGCCGAGTTCGACAGCAAGGTTAAGGTGCTGATTGAATCTAGTGACTTTCCACAAACCTACTCCTTTTATATCGGCAATCCCGAATTTATTCAGAAGCATCCGGATAGCCCCGGGAAGTTTATCCAGGCTTTAAATGCATCTGACCAGTGGATTCTTAAAAACCAGGCTGTAGCTCTAGATATTTATCAGAAAAGTACCGGTCTGAAACCGGATGTAGCGAAGATTGCATTTGAGCGTCGTCTTAAACCTTCGCCGGTACAACCATTAACGACGGAAGTGATCAAAGCTCAACAGAATATTGCCGATCTCTTCCAGCAGGTTCAACTGATTCCCAAAACCATCAGCGTCCAGCAACAGATCTGGTCGCCAGCGGCCACACATTGATGAGCAAACAAGATCATTTAATTTAAGGAATATTACATGAAAATTTTCTGGTTTATCCCCACTCATGGCGACAGTCGTTACTTAGGCACCAGCAAGGGCGCACGTGTTGTAGATCATGCCTACATGAAGCAGATTGCCGTTGCCGTGGATAATCTTGGTTATGAAGGTGTCCTGATTCCGACTGGCCGTTCTTGTGAAGATCCATGGTTAACTGCAGCCAGCCTGATTGATGCGACCAAAAAATTAAAATTCCTGGTGGCATTGCGTCCAGGCGTGACCACGCCGGCACTGGCTGCACGTATGGCCGCGACCTTTGACCGCTTGTCTAATGGCCGAGTACTGCTGAATCTGGTGACTGGCGGTGACGAGCAGGAGCTAAAAGGTGATGGCGTCTATGAAGATCACACAACCCGTTATAAAACGGCGACCGAATACACCACCATCTGGCGTGAAATTTTAAAACGCTCACATACCGGTGAAAGCTTTAGTTTCCATGGCGAACGCTTAAGTGTCGATGATGCAAAATTGCTGTATCCACCCATTCAGCAGCCGCATCCGCCTTTATGGTTTGGTGGCTCATCGGATGATGCCATTGAGCTGGCCACGGATCAGGTCGATACTTACTTGACCTGGGGCGAGCCACCGGCAGCAGTCAAAGAAAAAATTGCAGTGGTAAAAGCCAAGGCTGCAGCTAAAGGTCGTGAACTGAATTACGGGATCCGTTTACACGTGATCGTACGCGAAACCAATGAGCAGGCCTGGGCGGCGGCTGAAGAACTGATTCAATATGTGGATGATGCCACTATCGCTGCAGCCCAAGCCAAGTTCAAATCCATGGACTCGGTCGGTCAGCGCCGTATGGCAGAACTGCACAATGGCGATCGCAGCAAACTCGAAGTTTCTCCAAACCTCTGGGCAGGTGTGGGTCTGGTTCGTGGTGGTGCAGGTACGGCACTGGTCGGCGATCCGGAAACTGTCGCTGCACGTATCCAGGAATATGCCGATCTGGGGATCAGCACCTTTATTTTCTCAGGCTATCCACATCTGGAAGAATCCATCCGTTTTGCAGAACTGGTATTCCCTTTACTTCCACTGGAAACCCAGCAAAAACTCACTCAACCAAACTTGACCGGTCCATTTGGTGAAATCGTGGCGAACAACTACACACCGGACGAGAACAAGCAGGCTGAGAAAATTAAGGAGTCTGCTTAATGTCAAAAGTCGTTTCCGTTGAAACCCTGACCCCAAAGCAGGTTTCACGTGGAACAATTCTGGGGCAGCATCTGCTGCCCTGGCTGGTTCCAATTTTCTTGATTGCAGTTTGGCAAATTGCCTCTAGCACAGGCCTGCTGGAAAGCCGGATTCTGCCTGCACCGAGTGCCGTGGTTTTAGCCTTCTGGAATTTATTGCTCAGCGGTGAACTGTGGACGCATGTGCAAGTCAGTGCAGGACGTGCCATCAGCGGATTATTGGTAGGTGGTGGTTTGGGCCTATTGCTGGGTCTGTTAAATGGTTCATCCAAAACTGCCTCTACCCTGCTCGACACCACCTTGCAGATGATCCGCAATATTCCTGCACTGGCACTCATTCCCCTAGTCATCTTATGGTTCGGGATTGATGAATCTGCCAAATTGTTTCTGGTGGCGATTGGGGTATTTTTCCCGATTTATATCAATACCTATCATGGGATTCGTTCCGTCGATCCGCAATTGATCGAGATGGGCAAAAGCTATGGCTTAACTCGCTGGCAACTGTATAAAGAAATTATTCTGCCGGGTGCGATGCCGTCAATTCTGGTCGGACTGCGTTTTTCTCTAGGTCTGGTCTGGGTATTGTTAATCGTGGCCGAAACCATTTCCGCCCAGTCTGGTATTGGTTATATGACCATGAATGCACGTGAATTTTTGCAAACTGACGTGGTTCTGGTAGGTATTTTATTGTATGCCCTGCTCGGCAAACTGGCCGATGTTCTGGCCGTGGCCTTAGAGCGATTCCTGCTGCGCTGGCATGCCGGCTATCAAAAATAAAGAATAAATGAGGAGCATGTGATGACTGATCTCAGTTTAGGGCGTCATGCCAATGACCCGATTGTGCCACTGGACCAACCTGCGGCAGAGATCAATCCTGCTGCAGTGATCGGTGCCGAAATTATCATTGAACAGCTGCACAAGTTTTACGGTTCGGTCAAAGTTCTGGAAGATCTGAACCTGCATATCCAGCCGGGTGAATTTCTGGCAATTGTCGGTCGCAGTGGTTGTGGTAAAAGTACCTTATTGCGCCTGATTGCCGATCTGGAACAGCAAAGCTACGGCGAAATCAAGTTTAAGTCAGCCCGGCATATTCGCGAAGGCATTACTACCGATGATATCCGGGTGATGTTTCAGGACCCTCGCCTGCTGCCCTGGCGCAGCATCAAACAGAATGTACAGTTAGGCCTGGGCAAAGAGCAGCATGCCAAAGCTTCGCAAATGCTGGAAAAGGTCGGACTCAAAGAAAAAGCTGGACTGTGGCCTTCACAGCTTTCTGGAGGACAACGGCAACGTACCGCCTTGGCGAGGGCATTATCGCATCAGCCGCGTATTCTACTGCTGGATGAACCGCTCGGCGCCCTGGATGCCCTGACACGTCTGGAAATGCAGAACCTGATTGAACGTCTCTGGACCGAGCAAGGCTTTACCGCCATTCTGGTCACGCATGATGTCAGTGAAGCAGTGCAATTGGCAGACCGGATTATCTTGCTGGACAAAGGTCATATTGCCAAAGAGTTTAAGGTCAATTTGCCACGTCCCCGGCAAAAAAGTGTGACATTTGCAGAACTGGAACAGCAGGTCTTGCAGGCAGTTTTAGCGACCTGAATACCCAATCCAACCCAAAATCGAGCATGGTTTTGGGTCTTATTCTTATAAAAATGCATTTATCTCAATAAGAGGACATTTTTATCAGATTCATTTCAGTATTATTCCTCTCTTGCATTGATGAAGAAAAAAAATGAATAAATGAAGTATTTTCAGAAACTTGAATTTTTCTTCTGGTGTAGATGCATTTAGCCTGTTTTAAATATTGATCTAGAGAATAAATCATCATTATTCAAAAAATTAGCCTGTGACTGTGTGCACAAATCTGATGATTTGCCGTACAATTGAGGATTCCCTTTTTCATTGTTTTTTATATTTGCTAATGGAACAAAAAAAGAGTACTCAAAAACGCAATCAGCTGCTAAATGCTGCACTAGACGTATTTTCCCTATATGGTTTTAATGGGGCTAGTCTAGATGAAATCGCACAAATTGCAGAAATGCATAAGTCGAATATTTTCTATTATTATGAAAATAAAGAAGCCCTGTATGTCGAGGTATTAACCACCGTTCTACAAAAATGGCTGGCGCCTTTACAAACCCTTGAAGCTGAACTTGAGCCTGAAGAAGCGATCACCAATTATTTGATGCAAAAAATTGAAGTGTCGCGTACCCAGCCTAAAGCATCCCGTTTATTTGCTTTGGAGGTGATTCAAGGTGCACCGCATATTCTGGAAATTTTAAAAGGTCCGCTAAAAAAACTGGTCAAGCGTAAAGCCAAAGTGATTTCCAACTGGCAGGAGCAAGGCAAAATTTCTGCAAATATTGATCCTGAGTTACTGATTCTGAATATTTGGGCGATTACCCAGAACTATGCAGACTTTGCCACTCAAATGGAAATGGTCACGGGTAAAACCTTGCGTAACCGCAGCATGCAGCAACGCATTATCCAGCATACGGTACACATGATGTTATACGGCGTGATTCCACGCACGGATAAATAAGCAAGCGCTTCTGATTGGCACACGACCATAGCTGCTATGGTCGCCGAGCAAACTTAACTTTCCTATTTATTTTACCATTTGATATAAATCTAATAATTTTTTCGCACCCAATAACAGATTTTCTTCCCAATCCAGATGTGCAGTCTCATTGGCCCCATCACTAATGTATTTCACTGAAATAAGCCGAACGCCCAGCTTTTTACAGACTTTGGCCAAGGCATAGCCTTCCATATCCACCAGATTACACGCCACTTTTGAAATACCGGTTTCAAAGCTATCGCCTGTTCCACAAATCCCTTTCGGCAAATGGTCAAAGAAAGGCTCCAGCTCAATCGCACCCGGGAAATGCTGATCCATCGGGGTCATGCCGATCTCAAAGCCGAGGGGTGAAACATCCATATCACGCTGTACAAATTGAGTGACTTCGACCAGTTCATGCGCATTGAAATGCGAACTCCCAGCGCTTCCCAAATTCAGCACGGTACTGCAACCGGTGTTCTGAATCACCTCAAAAGCTTTAAAGGCCGCGTTGACTTTACCAATCCCGCTGTAATGCACCTGAATGCCTTCTGCTTCAAACAAGCCTTTGGATTCATTGGGTAGAGCCATGATGAGTGCCAGATCGGACATTCGAAACACCTGATATCAAGAAAAACCCTGACATTAGAAAACAAAACCGGCTGAATGAAAAGCATCTGTGCTCTGATCAGACATACTCAGATATAACTTAGTACGTAGAAAAACCAGTCGGCTCAATTCCAAGGAAGATGAATTTTCAAGAAAAATATTGCATAAAAACACAACAGCAAGACGAAAGCGCGAGATTATGGCAATATATAGCCTCTCGATATTTCTAAGCACTTGATTTGCCCATGCAGCTGCTCCGTCTAAATGCTTTAGCCTCTCATTCTGAATTACCCAAAACTGCCGTGACGATCGGTAATTTTGACGGCGTGCATTTAGGCCATCAGGCGATGATCCGTCAGCTGCAACAGGTGGCTGAAGCACAGGGTTTAAAATCTGTGGTGATGATTTTCGAACCGCAACCACTTGAATACTTTCAGGGTTATGATGCCCCACCGCGTATTTCATCCTTGCGTGAAAAAGTTGAATACCTGACTGAGTTGGGTGTGGACTATATCGCGGTGGCGAAATTTGACCATACTTTTCGCAGCCTGACTGCAGAAGTCTTTGCCGACATTTTAAAAGAAAAACTGAATGCCCGGCATCTGGTCTTAGGCGATGATTTTCACTTTGGTAAAAACCGCCAGGGCAATAGCGAATTCCTGCGCAATTACGGCTTTGAAGTGACCAATTTAAATACCATTGTTCTAGATGGTGAACGCGTCAGTTCCACCCGGATTCGCCAGACCTTGCAAGCCGGTGATTTGGCGCTGGCCGCACAATTGCTGGGTCGTCCCTATAGCATTACGGGGCGGGTACAATACGGTGATCAGATTGGTCGAACTATTGATTTCCCCACCATTAATATACGGCTAAACCGGCATAAACCCTGCCTGAATGGCATTTATGGGGTTGAAGTCATTTGTGAAACCGAATCCCTCAAAGATAAGGTCAGACAGGACCATCCGACCAAAACGGGGATTGCGGGTTATGACCCGACTGCCCTGTTTGGTGCAGGTCATGTCGGCACACGTCCAGTCATCAAACAAGCCGATCCAGAATGGCGATTAGAAGTACATTTTCCAGATGTTTCTGCTAATCTGTATGGCCTGTTAATGCGGGTGACGTTCTTAAACTATTTACATGGCGAAAAGGACTATCCTTCGCTTGAAGCGCTAAAAGCCGGAATTGATGATGATGTCGAGAAACTGCTTGAGTTTCGTCGAAATCACCCCACATTTCCCTTTTAATATCCCATATTTTTATTGTAAAACGTGTCAGTGACATAACTGATTAGATTGGAAGACGACTTGCATGAGCGATAAGCAAACTCCTGAAAATGCAGTGGACTATAAAGCCACGCTAAACCTCCCAGGTACTGACTTTGCAATGAAAGCAAATTTGGCAGTACGTGAAGCGAAATGGTTAGAAGAGTGGTATGCCGACAACATTTATCAGCAGATTCGTGAATCGCGTATTGGCAAGAAAAAATACGTGCTTCATGACGGCCCTCCTTATGCCAATGGTCAAATCCATTTGGGTCATGCGGTCAACAAAGTACTCAAAGACATCATTATCAAAAGTCGTGTCATGGATGGTTTTGATGCGCCATATGTACCAGGCTGGGACTGTCACGGTTTACCAATCGAACTCAAAGTCGAAGAAAAAGTCGGCAAAGTCGGCGTGAAGGTAGATGCGTCTACCTTCCGTAAAGCCTGCCGTGAATATGCCTACACCCAAGTTGAACTTCAAAAGAAAGACTTCGTACGTATGGGCGTATTCGGTGATTGGGACAATCCTTACCTCACGATGAACTTCAAACAAGAAGCCGACATCGTACGTTCACTGGGTGCAATCGCAAAAGCAGGTCATATCGAGCCAGGTCTTAAACCAGTCAACTGGTGTCTGGACTGTGGTTCATCATTGGCTGAAGCTGAAGTTGAATACGAGGATAAAAAATCAGATGCAATTGACGTCGGTTTCACCGTTGTTGATTTAGCGGATTTATCTGCACGTTTAGGCGTAGACGTTGCTGATCGCACGGATATCGTAATCTGGACCACCACACCTTGGACCATGCCTGCCAACCAGGCAGTCGCACTGCATGCTGAACTTGAATACCAACTGGTAAAAGCAACAGCCGAAGATAAAGCTGCACAAAACTTTATCTTGGCGAAATCATTGGTTGAGTCTGCAACTCAGCGTTATGGCTTTACTGCATTTGAAGTGCTTGCTGAATTCACAGGTGCAAAACTTGAGAATTTAGTTCTTCAACATCCTTTAATTGCTGAGCGCCAAGTGCCAGTGATCTTGGGTGAACACGTCACTGATGCTAGCGGTACAGGTGCAGTACATACCGCACCGGGCCACGGTGTGGACGACTATAAAGTTGGTTTACAGTACAACCTCAAAGTTGAAAACCCAGTCGGTGGTAATGGTGTGTATTTACCAACGTCGCCTATCTTCCCGGGCGAGCATATCTACAAAGCCAATCCAAAAATTATTGCAGCATTAACTGAAGCAACCAAGCTTTGGGCACACGTGGTGATCAAGCATAGCTACCCGCATTGCTGGCGCCATAAAACCCCGATTATCTTCCGTGCGACCCCACAATGGTTCATCAGCATGGATGCCAAAGGTCTGCGTCAGAATGCACTGAATGCGATTGAAAACGAGATCAGCTTCGTACCGGACTGGGGTAAAAACCGTATCCAGGCGATGATTGAAGGCCGTCCAGACTGGTGTATCTCACGTCAACGTACTTGGGGCGTGCCAATTCCATTCTTTGTGCATAAAAATACCAATGAATTGCACCCACGTACGCCTGAACTGATCGAAGAAGTCGCGAAACTGATCGAGCAGGAAGGGATTGATGGTTGGTACAACCGTGATGCATCTGAGTTTATCGGTGCGGATGCTGAACAATACAATGCAGTTCGTGACACTTTAGACGTTTGGTTTGACTCTGGTACAACGCACTATGCCGTACTACGTGAACGTGAAGAATTGACTGATCCTGCTGATTTGTACCTTGAAGGTTCAGACCAGCACCGTGGCTGGTTCCAGTCGTCGTTATTGACCTCGATTGCGATTAACGAACGTGCGCCATATAAAGGTCTATTGACCCACGGTTTCGTGGTCGATGAAAAAGGCCGCAAGATGTCCAAGTCGATCGGTAACGTCATCACGCCGCAAGACATCATTAAAGATATGGGTGCAGATGGCTTACGCTTCTGGATCGCATCGGCAGATTACCGTTATGAAATGACCGCAGGTAAAGAAATCTTTAGCCGTGCCTCTGATGGTTACCGTCGTATCCGTAACACGCTTCGTTTCTTGTTGGCGAACCTGAATGGCTTCAAACCTTCGACAGATGCCCTGCCTGTGGATCAATTGATCGCGCTTGATCAATACATCTTGCAACGTGCATCTGAAGTGCAAGAAACCATTAAGAAAGCATACGAAGATATGAACTTCCATATCGTCACCACTGCTTTAACGAATTTCTGTATCAACGACTTAGGTGGTTTCTACTTAGACATCATCAAAGACCGTCAATACACCACCAAAGCGGATTCACAAGCACGTCACTCTGCACAAACTGCGTTGTATCACTTGGTACAAGCATTCGTGCGTTGGATGTCACCAATCCTGAGCTTCACTGCACAAGAAGCGTGGCCGTTAATCCCTGAGCAATCAGAGAAATACGTGTTCATCGCTGAATGGTATGATATTCCTGTGGCTTCAACTGCAAATGTAGTATCTGAAGCGGAATGGCAAACGCTCATTGCTGTGAAATCTGCAGTAAACAAATTCATTGAAACTGCACGTACAGCAAAAACTGTCGGTTCTAACTTGTCTGCCAAAGTTGAACTTTGGGCAAATGCTGAATTAAAAGCAGTGCTAGATAAGTTAAGTGATGAGCTTCGTTTCGTCCTGATCACATCACAAGTGCTGGTGAATGAGTTTGATGCGGCACAAGGTGAAGCGTCTGATCTTGAAGGCTTGAATGTGAAAGTTTCAGCAGCTGATGGCGAAAAATGCGTACGTTGCTGGCATGTATTACCAGATGTAAATACACATTCTGCACATCCTGGTCTATGCGGTCGTTGTATTATCAACCTTCCTACAGGCCAAGGCGAAGAGAGAAAATATGCCTAATACCCACACCAAAAAGGGCTTATTCCAGTTCTATCCACATAATTTATGGTGGGTTGGACTGGCCATTCTGGCGATCATTCTGGATCAATGGACCAAATGGATTGCAGTGACAAATCTGAATTATGCAGATCCTGTTCCTGTGCTGCCCTTTTTAAATTGGACATTGCTACATAACTATGGCGCTGCCTTTAGTTTTCTGTCCGATGCCGGTGGTTGGCAACGCTATTTCTTTACTTCACTGGCAGGTTTAGTGTCTGTAATCTTCGTGTTTTGGCTGATGCGTATGCCAAAAGACATGAAAATTTTACCGCTGGCAATTGCCCTGATTCTGGGTGGTGCCATCGGTAATTTAATCGACCGGGTCAGCCTCGGCTATGTAGTCGATTTTATTCATGTGTATTACCAGAACAGCCACTTTCCTGCTTTCAATATCGCAGACAGTGCCATTACTGTAGGCACTATTCTGATGCTGATTGATACCTTTTTCTTAGAAAAACATCGAATTCAACGGGCGCAAGCACAACATGACTGATTTTATTCATCCTAACGAAGAAACCCGGGTTGCAGACGGTTCTAAAGTCGAGCTGCACTTTTCTGTCGCAATCGAAAATGGCGTGGAAATTGACAATACCCGTAGCCGTGAAGAACCGGTCAGCCTGGTGATTGGCGATGGCAACCTACTGCCTGGTTTTGAAAAAGCACTGATTGGCTTACGTGCCGGTGACCGTCGCACGGTCAGCCTACCACCAGAAGATGCTTTTGGGCCATGGAATCCAGAAAACATCCAGAAATTTGACACGGTAAAATTTGGAGAACGTCCGATCGAAGGTCACATGATCGAGTTTGAAGACAAAGCCAAAGCGACCTTGTATGGCGTGGTGAGATCGGTGAATGATGACATCACTGAAGTGGACTTTAACCATCCATTGGCAGGCAAAAACATCACTTTTGAAGTGGAAATCTTTAAAGTGACACCTGCGGGTCAGCAAGGTATTAAACTGATGTAAAACATCAGCTAATTGACTGATTTTGAAAAAGCTCCTTCGGGAGCTTTTTTATTTTCCGGATACAAATCATCTCTAGTCACCTCTCTGAAATCTGATTAATTTAATTTGATGATCAGACCAGAAGAAAGGATGAAACATGAAAATTTATATTGTGGTTGGAAGTGTGCGTGAGGGACGTACCGCGATTAAAGTGGCACACTGGGTACTGCAGGAAATTAAAAGTTATGCCTTTAGCACTTTAGAAACTGAAATTGTCGATCTAAAAGAATGGGATCTTCCGCTATTTTCTGGGGCTCATCCGCCATTGACCGGAATTTATGATCAACCCAAACAGCAAGACTGGGCCGACAAGATTGCGCTTGGCGATGCCTTTATTTTTGTCACGCCTGAATACAATCATGGCTATAGCCCTGCCCTGAAAAATGCCTTGGATTATCTCGGCAAGGAATGGCAAGGCAAACCGGCAGCTTATATTGGTTATGGTGCGACCAACGGCTCACGTTCAATTGACCAGATTCGTCAAGTCGGCACTCAACTTGGACTGGTGGATACCAATGCCGTGATTGAAATCCGGGACATCTTTGCGCGCAACAAAGATTATTCCTTCCAAGGCAATGAATTTGATAATAAAAACTTAAAAGCTGTGGTAGATAGACTGATTCAATATGTCAGTGCTTAATGTGGACGACAGTCCTGTACGTTTTAGCCTACATGCAGCGCAGAGTTTAGCCGCTATGCGGTCGTTTTATGCGAGGCTATAGTGAGTACATAGACAGACAGGAAGTCTGCAAAGCGATACGACAACAATAAAAAGCGCCAATCAACAGGACGTTGACAGATTAGACAGGAGTCAGATCTGAGAAGCAAATCCAGAAAAGTCTCGACAGGATGTTGAGGCTTTTTTGTTTTTAAACTTTAGATGTAACGTGAATACTAATCGGGATACATCAGACATCAACCTTAAACCCGAGATCAACATCACAGGCCGCTTGTCCCCCCCGTATCCCCCAATTTTCCAATGCACTTTCTCTCAGATGAATCAGAATATGATCTGCGGGAATACCGATTTCCACGAGACTTTTGACCATCTGCTTATACAAATTGCACTTGGTCTCCAGACTGCGGCCAGCAAAACAGTCAATACTGATCAAGGTGAAATATTCAGGTTTAGCTAAATGGCTCATATACTGAAAACGATGCGCTTCATGCACGACCAGACGAATATTACGATCATATTCAGGTAGCTGAAAGGCAGTTTTCACACAATGAAATACGCTGTTAAGCAATTGTTCCTCAACTGCTTGAGGATATTGTTGGCGAACTTCAATTTAAATCGTAGGCATAGGAGTTTCCTTTTTATTATTTTATCGACGTTTTATTTAAATCAGTTGATGTATATCAAAAGAGTATTCTCTCGCTAAAATGCAGCAAAATCATCACCGCAGTTTATGATTTGGTCAAAAGATCATATTGAAACAGTATTTTTGAATTTATCTTTTTAAAATTCGGCTGTCGGCTTTGACCTACAATCTATGCAGCTAAACTGCCCTATTGCGCTGCGTCGCTTCAGGCTATATTCAGATCATACCAAGACAGGAAGTCTTGTAAGAAAAATAAAAAAAATCACGTAGCAGGATGCTGATCGGTATAACAGACATTATACCTTTAACAGAATATGAAAAGGCCTTCACAGGATGTAGAGGCCTTTTTCTTTCATGTCAGCATCAGCTTAAAAATCCTTTTATCCAGATGGTTAGCTTATTCAATATTTCATATTTAGATAAGCAACCTAAAAGCAGAGGATTAAGGTGCTGTCATTTTTAACAAACCTGCTCGCGGACCATCTTGAATCACCCACAGTGAACCATCCTGTGCCTGAGCAACCCCGCGAATCCGCTCTTTCATATCCAGACGTTGAACTTCTTTCACTGGAACCTGGGTGGTATCCACAATCACAATCGCCTTAGAAGACAGACCGGTAGCAATCGCTTTATTTTTCCATTTCGGAAAGACATTAGCAGTATAAAATATTAAATCTGAAGGAGAAATTACCGGAGTCCAATTCAGTGCCGGGGCCTCAAATTCAGGTCGGGTACTGTGGTCAGGAATCGGCTTACCGTCATAATGATCGCCATTGGATACCAGTGGATAACCATAATTTTTAGCTTTGACAATCTTGTTCAGTTCATCGCCGCCTTTCGGTCCCATTTCGATCACCCAAAGCTGCCCTTTCGGATCAAAAGCCATGCCTAGAGGATTACGGTGTCCAAGACTCCAGACCTGCTGGGCAATTTTACCCTGAGTCATAAACGGATTATCGGCAGGGATTGAGCCATCATCATTCAGGCGAATAATCTTACCGGCATTAGATTGCATGTCCTGTGCAGGGTTGAATTGCTGACGTTCTCCTGAACTGATCCATAACTTACCATCCGACCCGAATACAATCCGATGGGCATAATGTCCCTGGCCTGAAAATTTCGGCACTTGCGTCCAGATCCGTTCAATCTGTTTCAGTTGGGGGGTAGACTGTCTCAAATCAAGTTTGCCACGAACGACCACAGCACCATATCCACCTTGACCCTTTTCAGCATAACTCAGATATACCCATCGATTCTTTGCAAAATCTGGATGTAAAGCAACTTCACCTAAGCCGCCTTGGCCCCCATACGCAACCTGGGGTATACCTTTCACCTCGATTTTTTTCTTGGTTTTTGGATCAAAGAGCTGCAATTTTCCTTTGCGCTCAGTAATCAATAGTCGGCCATCATTTAAAGTAGTAATCGCCCACGGCTCATTAAATTGAGCCACCTGTTCAACCTTATATTTTTGCATGCTTAAAGAGACTGCATCCGATTTGGCAGCTGATGTAGATGCGTCTTGAATACTTCTAGAAGATGAATTCTCTGCATGACAGGCAGTAAATGCTAAAGCACAACAACTGAGTAGAATTTTTATTTTAAATTGCGACAACATCCTCTTCTCCATACTGATTTATTGTTCAAATTAACATCAAGATACAGAGTTTCTGGTCTAAATTCAGCATAGAAAAGTAAATAGATATATTTTAAAAATTATAAATAGAATTTCTCTTAATAAAGAATTAGTGTCTAAGCTTTCGACTAAATCCCGCGCATAAAAAAACACCCCCAACCGTTTGGTTGGGGGTGTTTTGAATAATGAGCTGGCGATGACTTACTCTCACATGGGTAACCCCACACTACCATCAGCGCTAAGAGGTTTCACTTCTGAGTTCGGGAAGGGATCAGGTGGTTCACTCTTGCTATGGTCGCCAGCACAACTGTTTATGACTTTGCATTTGGTCTTATTTAGATGCCAATGCTTGGTCAAATAGAATTCATTAACAGGTATATCTGAGTTGTGAGTGTAACATAAAGCGTAGCTTTATGCCTTGCACTCAGGCAAACGCTTTCGCGTTTGCTTATTCTTCGTTCATCTTTAGCGTTCACTAAATCAAGCTGTTTTGCTTAATATCGAATCAATTGATCCTCACTTCTTTCGAAGTTCGTACAACAACTGTTTGGGTGTTGTATAGTCAAGCCTCACGAGCAATTAGTATTGGTCAGCTTCACATATCACTATGCTTCCACATCCAACCTATCAACGTCGTA